>NZ_OY730254.1 GCF_963422545.1 uncultured Flavobacterium sp. | reverse complement strand
ACTCAGGAAATGAAGTCATGAAACAGCTTTTGATTATGATTATGAAATTGGCCCCAATAGGTTTAGGGGCTTATTTTGCTTATCAGGTTAGTTATTACGGTCCACAATTATTTGGCGTTTATGCCAAACCATTGGGTGTTTATTATGTAGCTTGTATTTTTTACTTTTTTGTTTTTTTTAGTTTGTATGCTTTGCTGGCTGGTGGTAAAAGAGCTTTTGTTGTTTTCTGGAGCAATAATATCACGCCTTCATTAACAGCGATAGGAACTTGCAGTAGTATTGCAACAATTCCGGCAAATCTTGATGCAGCAGAAAAAATGAACATCCCAAAACATGTGCGTAATTTGGTTATTCCGCTTGGCGCACCATTGCACAAAGACGGCTCGAGTATGTCTTCTATTTTAAAAATTACCTTTCTATTTGCCATGTTTGGTAAAGATTTTACTTCTCCGTCAACGATACTTTTAGCATTAGGAATTACTATAATCGTGTCGATTGTCGAAGGCGGAATTCCAAACGGAGGTTATATAGGAGAGGTTTTAGCGATTACAGTTTACGGATTACCAATGGAACAAGCTTTGCCAGTTGCGATGATTTTAGGAACTCTGGTTGACCCGATTGCTACTTTATTAAATGCGAACGGCGATGTAATTTCTTCTATGATGGTTTCGCGGTTCTCTGAAAAAACCAAATGGTAGCTTCATTATAAAGTTTTCCATTCTTAAAAATAATTACTAAAAAACACTTTATCTCGCGTGTAATGGCTTCGACTTCGCTCAGCCTGACAACGACATTGATCAAATATCTATATAAATATGAATTCAATATTACAACACGATCTAAACGATTTAGAAAATATCTTAGAAAAAGCCAAACAACAAGGGATTGATTTTTTGAATAATCTTGAAAATATTCCAACTTCAAGTAAAAATACAATTAACCCAAAACGTGATTTAAACGAATTAGGTTTAGGATCCATAGCGGCATTAGAAGAGTTTAAAGAGCGATTGGCACCGTTAATGGTTGCTTCTCCCGGACCAAGATATTTAGGTTTTGTAACCGGAGGATCAACGCCGGCGTCTGTTGTGGGAGATTGGTTGTCTTCGGTTTACGATCAAAATACGCAATCTATAAAAGCACAGGGAGGAAATTCGGCTCTGATAGAATTTGAAACCATCAATTTGTTGTTACAATTACTAAACTTGCCGGAATCGTTTTTAGGAGGATTTGTAACGGGTGCAACAATGTCAAACTTCACCTGTTTAGGAGTTGCAAGGCAATGGTTTGGGAAGCAATTTGGGAAAGATTTTGCCAAAAACGGAATTTCTGAAACTATAAATATTCTGACCGCTACGCCACATTCTTCTTCGATAAAAACATTATCAATGTTGGGTATTGGAAGTAATAATTACACGGCATTAAAAACTATCGAAGGAAATCGTGAAGCAATTGATATAATTGATTTAGAAAAGAATATTGAGAATTTAAACGGAAAACCTTTTATCTTAATATCAAGTGCGGGAACAGTAAATACAGCTGATTTTGATGATTTTGAGGCTGTTTTAAAACTAAGAGAAAAATATAATTTCTGGTAGCATATCGATGATGCTTTTGGTGGCTTTGCAGCAGTTTCAGAAAAATTCAAACATCTTGTAGAAGGATGGGAAGGTGCTGATAGTATTACTATTGATTGTCATAAATGGCTAAATGTTCCTTATGAAAGTGCTTTTTATTTGATTAAACAAGAACATACAAGTTTGCAAATAGAAACTTTTCAGAATTCGAATGCGCCTTATTTAGGGAATCCGTTAGAGAATTTTAATTACTTAAATGTATTACCTGAAAATTCACGCCGATTGAGAGCTTTGCCGGTTTGGTTTTCTTTATTGGCTTACGGAAAAGAAGGTTTTCGGGATATTGTAGAAAATAGTACAGCATTGGCAATGCATTTTGCAAACGAACTTATCGGAGATGGTAATTTTGAACTTTTAGCACCAATCCGTCTGAATAATGTTTGTTTTACTTTAAAAGGAGATCACAATCAGGACAATGTAAGTCAGTTTTTGACAAACTTGAACGACAGAGGAAAAGTATTTATGACTCCAACAGTTTACCAAAATTGTAAAGGAATTAGAGCCTCGTTTGTAAATTGGAGAACAACTGAGGAAGATATTAAAATAATAATCGAAGAAATGAAAGAGACTTTTTTGGATCTCGATTTGTAAAATTTTAGCTTAATGAAACAAAAAGGGTTCGTTTTTATCTAAACGAACCCTTTTTTATTTTGTAAACTATGACTGCGGCTGAAAAACTACTTAGTAATTTCTCTAAAAACAGCTTCCAGGTTTTTATTTTTCTGATTCAATTGTAAAGTTTTTAAACCATTTTCGTTAGCAAAATCAAAGATAGCCGGGCGCATATCTTTTTCGGCAACAAAAGTCAATTCCCAAGTCATGTCATGTATATTTCTATAGGAAGTAATATTCTCAAGCTTTGCCAGAAGTTGCTCTTCAATCTGATAATCAAATTCTACCTCGATAACTTGTTCTTTATTTTCAGAGACTAAGTGATCTAATTTTTTGTCAGCAACAATTTCTCCTTTGTCAATAATGATGACACGATCACAAATGGCTTCAACTTCCTGCATAATATGAGTTGATAAAAAAACCGTTTTATCTTTCCCTACATTTTTGATTACATTTCGTATTTCCATTAACTGATTCGGGTCCAGTCCGGTAGTTGGTTCGTCCAGGATTAAAACATCCGGATTATGTAGCAAAGCATTCGCAAGTCCTACACGCTGGCGATATCCTTTAGACAATTGTCCTATTTTTTTATGACTTTCCGGTGTCAGTCCTGTCAGTTGAATAACCTCTTCAATTCTTGATTTTGTAACCTGATAAACATCGGCATTAAAAGCCAAATACTCACGAACATACAAATCTAAATATAACGGATTATGTTCCGGTAAATATCCAATAGAATGTTGAACTGCTTTTGCATTTGTCATGACATCGTGACCATTTACAAGGGCTGAGCCATCATCTGCCAATAAATAAGTGGTCAAAATTTTCATTAAAGTAGATTTTCCTGCTCCATTTGGACCAAGAAATCCCACGATTTCTCCTTTTTGAATAGAGAATGAAATTGAATTTAGAGCTTTTTGAGTTCCGTAACTTTTTGATATGTTGTTTACTTCTATCGACATGAATATTTATTTGTTACAAAAGTAAACAGAAATATGCTCGATTGCTAAATTTTTGCCTTTTAAAGAATTCATAAAAAAAACATAAAAACCAACTGCTACGGCATCGTTATTGTTAAAGGGATATTAAATTAAAAATAATTTACAATGAAAAAAATGTTAGTGGTTCTTGCATTAGCTATGGTTAGCTTTGCAAATGCACAAAAAGGAACAATCTTAGTAGGTGGAGGTATTGGTTATACTTCTCAAACTAGAACTTTAGGGAATAACGAAGTTAAAACGAATGAATTTGAGTTTTCTCCAAAAGTAGGTTATCAATTTCACGAAAACTGGACTGTAGGAGGTGAAGCTTCTTTTGGTTCTAACAAAACAGAACAAGGAGCAAATGAGGTTAGAAATAACACAACTAAATTAGGTGCATTTTTACGTTACACTATTCCTTTGAATCCAACTTTCTCTTTCTTTGCTGAATTAGGAACTGGTTTTCAAAGTGCAAAAGATAAAACGTATACAGGTCCAATTACTTCAACTGCTAAAGCTGATGGTATGTATATTGGAGTAACACCAGCTCTTTTTATCGATATGAAAAAAGGTTTTGGTTTAAACTTTAACATTGGTGGGTTAGGTTATAATACATTAAATTATGACAACAACGGACCAGAATACAAAAACTTCAACTTTAATTTTGGTAGAACATTTAATATTGGAGTTTCTAAAAACTTCTAATCTTAAGTTTACATTCAATTTCAGAAAAGCATTCGCCGCGGCGGATGCTTTTTTTGTATTTTTGAGAATCAAACTATTTATTAATTATGTCAGAGAAATTAAATATTCATTGTTTACAGCATGTTGCTTTTGAAGGTTTAGGCTGTATGGAAGAATGGATTTCAAAATACAATCATAATCTTACTTACACCCATTTATACAATGATGAAAAACTTCCTGATTTAGATAAAATTGATGTTTTGATAGTCATGGGCGGTGAAATGAGTATTTATGATGAAATTGATTTTCCTTGGCTTAAAGCCGAAAAAAGATTTATAAAAGAAGCCATCAATGCTAATAAGAAAGTAATTGGGATTTGTTTAGGAGCACAATTAATTTCGAGCGTTTTAGGCGGAACTGTTTCTATAAACAAAGACAAAGAAATTGGATGGCTTCCGGTTGAAGCTGTGGCACCCCAATTATCTATCTTAAAAAATGTCCCAACTATTTTAGATGTATTCCACTGGCACGGAGAAACCTTCACTATTCCTGAAAATGCTATTCGGTTATTTCAATCAGCAGGATGTGCAAATCAGGGCTTTTTGTATAAAGACCGTGTTTTAGGCTTGCAGTTTCATTTTGAAGTTACGCGGGAAACGATGCGCGATATGGCAATTGCCGGACAAGATGAGTTAATTGAAGATAAATACATTCAGTCTTTAGAAACTATTTTACAGACAACTCAATTTCTAAAACAGAATAATGAAATAATGTTTGGGTTTTTAGATCACTTACTTATAGACGCACACAATTAAAGACCTTTTTCATTTAAAATAAATTTATATAATACATTAACTGATCTGGTTACAAATTTAAGTCTCAAAAGGCGTGAACATTTTACTTATTTAGTAAAATGTTCACGCCTTTTTTATTTAATAGACGTTTTTAAGCATTTTGGAGCATGGAGTTGGTTTTGTAAGTTATTAATAATCAATATTTTATATTTGTTAAAAAGCCTAAATGCAAGACATTGGTGTTTAATGTGTTAAATATCTGATGAAACCAAGTATTTATCCGTCATACTACATAATAATATGAGCTAATCACAATTAGTTTTAAGAATTTTTTTGTTAATTTTATTTATCAAGTTTTTTAAATACCTCTTTATTAGCGTTTTATGTTTTGTAATTCTACCAAAATATTCTGCTAATCTAATTTTCAATCTTCTCCCCGTATATTTTTTTATCAAAATGTTTACTTGAAAGTTTACTGATTTTTCATTTTTAAAATTTAATTATTATGAAAGTAAAATTATCTTTATTACTCGTTTTTATTAGTGTTTTTTCGTGGTCGCAGTCTACGACCCAAACATTTAATGCCAATGGTACATTTACTGTTCCGGCTGGCGTAACTAGTCTTTCTGTCCAGGCTTGGGGCGGAGGAGGCGCTGGTGGAGGAGCCGCCGGAGCCGGATTACTTTTTGGAAGAGGTGCGGCTGGTGGCGGTGGTGGTGCTTTTGCAAGTGCACCAATTTCGGTTACACCTTCGACAACTCTAAATGTTGTTGTTGCAGGCCAAACACCCGGAACTAATGGAGCCAATGGCGCAGCGGGCGGCAGTTCTACCATCACTGGATTTCAAACTTCTATTCTGGCAGCAGGAGGTTCTGGTGGAGGAGCAAATTTAGGAACAACTCCAGCCGGAGCAAATGGAGGTACAGTTGGAGCATCTGCAGGAACCGTACGTTTTGCAGGTGGAAATGGAGGAGCCGGAAGTTCATCGCTCATATCTCTCTTGCTTTCTTCTGGTGCCGGTGGTAATGGTGGTAATGCCGGTGGAGCAGGAGGTGCCTCTATTTCAAGTTTGCTTTTAGGTAATGGTCCCGGAAACGCAGGTACAGCCTTAAACAAAAATACAATTTTTCGGACAAGTATAAAGTCTAAAGACAAATTATAAAAGCGATTACAATAAATAGAAACTTTCGGCTTCAAAAAAATAATCATTCAAACACAAAATGCCAACAAAATGAAGCCGAAACTAAATCATAACTACAGATTCACGACTTCACTTGTTGACACTAAAAAAACAAAAATATAATTAAATAAAAAATTGTGACTGCTCATGATTAATACCAAAGCGATAAAATTTAGCCACAGATTAAAAAGATTTTCACAGATTTCTGTAACAATACAATATAAAATCTGTGCGAATCAGTAAAATCTGTGGCGAAAAAAAACTTAGTACAGTGATATAAAAATTATAAACTTAATGGATTTTCAACCGCAGTTCTCATTTCCTGAGCCGCAGCAACCATTTCGATTAAAGCTTTTTTAGTTTCATCCCAATGACGGGTTTTTAAACCACAATCAGGATTTACCCATAATTGATCTACCGGAATAACCGCCGAAGCTTTTTCTAACAAACGAACCATTTCGGCACTCGAAGGCACACGTGGCGAGTGAATATCATAAACTCCGGGACCAATTTCGTTTGGATATTTAAAGTTCGCAAAAGCATCTAAAAGCTCCATTTGCGAACGCGAGCATTCAATTGTAATAACATCAGCATCCATATCGGCAATATTCTGAATGATATCGTTAAATTCGCTGTAACACATGTGTGTATGAATTTGCGTATCGTCGTTTACGCCACTTGCCGAAATTCTAAAAGCTTTTACAGCCCAATCCAGATAATTTGCCCATTCTTCTTTTCTCAACGGCAAACCTTCGCGAATTGCAGGTTCATCAATCTGAATAATTTTGATTCCCGCTTTCTCCAGATCAACAACTTCATCACGAATCGCCAAAGCAATTTGCGTACAAGTTTCAGAACGCGGCTGATCGTTACGTACAAACGACCATTGCAAAATAGTTACAGGTCCGGTAAGCATTCCTTTTACCCATTTTGGAGTCAAAGATTGTGCATATTTTGACCATTTTACAGTCATTGGGTTTGGTCTTGAAACGTCGCCATAAATAACCGGAGGTTTCACACAACGGCTTCCGTAACTCTGAACCCAGCCATTTTTAGTAAAAGTAAAACCGGATAATTGCTCACCAAAATATTCCACCATATCATTGCGTTCAAATTCTCCGTGAACCAGAACATCAATTCCCGTTTCTTCCTGAAAACGAATCGTAGCTTCGGTTTCTTTTTCGATTAAATCGTTGTATTGTTCCGTAGTTAATTCGCCTTTTTTAAATTTCGCTCTCCAGCTTCTCACTTCAGCTGTTTGAGGAAAAGATCCAATTGTAGTTGTAGGGAATAAAGGCAGATTTAAAGCTTCAATCTGACTTTTTCTTCTTGTTGCAAAAGTACTTTTACGTTTATCATCAGAAGCAGTGATTCCGGCAACACGCGCTTTAACGTCATTATTATGGATTAATTTTGAAGTTTTACGATTGTCGTTTGCGATTACATTTCTTTCATAATCAACCGAATTTTTAACATCAACCTCACCAGAAGCGTATTGTTTTAAAAGTACAATTTCGTTGATTTTTTGTTTTGCAAAAGCCAGCCATTGTTTAATTTCCGGCGTAAGAGTCTGATCGTTTGTTTCTAAATCTAAATCGCACGGACTGTGAATTAAAGAACAAGACGGAGCAACTAAAATTCTGTTTTCGCCCAAAGCATCAGTTGCTTTTTTGATTAATTCTAAAGATTTTTTAAAATCATTTTTCCAGATATTTCTTCCGTCAACAACTCCCAATGAAAGATTTACGTTTGAAGCCAGTTTTCCGGATGCCAAAATATCATCTAATTGAAGCGGGCAGCGAACTAAATCTAAATGAAGTGTATCAACAGGCAAAGCCAAAGCTGTTTGAAGATTTTCGCCAAAACAGTCAAAATAATTTGCTAAAATGATTTTAAGTTTAGGGAAACGAATGTTGATTTCGTTATAAACTTGTGTAAACGTATTTCTTTCTTTATCAGTCAAATTTAAAGCCAGGAAAGGTTCGTCAAGCTGAATATATGCTGCATTTTCGGCTTGCAGTTTTTCGAAAATTTCGAAGTAAACAGGCAATAAAGCGTCAATAAGATCAATTCGGTTAAAACCTTCTTCTTTTTCTTTTCCTAAAAGCAAATATGAAATTGGACCAATTAAAACTGGTTTTGTGGTAATTCCCAAAGCATTTGCTTCTTTAAATTCGTTGATTATTTTTTCTGAAAACAATTCGAATTTTTGGTTTTTAGTAAACTCAGGAACAATGTAATGATAGTTGGTATCAAACCATTTTGTCATTTCCATCGCTACAACATCCTGACCGTCTTTTTGCGCACCTCTTGCCATTGCAAAATACAAATCAAGAGATGAATTTGTTTTTGCCAGTTCGTGGTAACGCTGCGGAATTGCGCCAACAGTCAAAGTCAAATCTAAAACCTGATCATAAAAAGAAAAATCATTTGACGGAATCAAATCTACTCCGGCTTGTGATTGTAAATGCCAGTTTTTGATACGAATTTCTTTTCCGGCATCAATAAGTTCATCAGCAGAAATTTTTCCTGCCCAATACAATTCAGATGCTTTTTTAAGTTCTCTGTTGCTGCCAATTCTTGGGTAACCTAAGTTATTTGTTTTCATTTTTTGATTCAGTATTTTTTACTGAACAAATTTATTGTATTAGATTTTATAACTTATATTTGAAGCTTATTTCAGTAAAATGTGTTTTTAAATACTATTTTTAAAGATTTAATTACTGTGAATATCTTTTAAACGAACCTTTAGCCGTAAAAAAAACTATGGAAAACCTCGATAAAACCGATTTACTGATCCTGAAACACCTTCAGGAAAACTCAAATATCAACACAAAAGACCTTGCAAGTAAATTATTTCTGACCGTTACGCCTGTTTACGAACGTATAAAAAGATTAGAAAGAGACGGATTTATAACAAAGTATGTGGCATTGCTCGACAGAAAAAAAATGAATCGTGGAATGACGGTTTTCTGTAATGTCCGTTTAAAAGAACACGCCAAAAATGTGGGAAGTAATTTTGTAAAAGATATTGTAGCGCTTCCTGAAATTATAGAATGTTATAATATTGCCGGCGATTATGATTTTATGCTAAAAATTCTGGTTCAGGATATGGCTAGTTATCAGGATTTTGTAATGAATAAACTCTCAACCATTGAAAACATTGGAAATACAAACAGTATTTTTGTAATGGGAGAAATTAAACACAGCACGGCGCTGGAGTTTTAGTTTTTTTTGCCACGAATTTCACTAATTAACACTAATTATTGTGCTTAAATTAGTTCGTGAAAATTCGTGAAATTCGTGGCAAACAAAACATATAATCTTTTAAATCAAATTAATCTGCAGCATATTTTTATTCAATGATTATCCTAAAATAAAATGTATTTTTGAAATCTTAATCATCGATTTAGATCATAAATCTAAAATCGTTAATCTACAATCTAAAATCAAAATGAACTGGGAACAACTTTTATCATTAAAACGTCAGGGAGATACAAGCAAAAGATTACGTGTAGAACAAGATGATACACGATTAGGTTTTGAAGTCGATTACGACCGAATTATTTTCTCGGCTGCATTCCGTTCTCTGCAGGATAAAACCCAGGTAATTCCGCTTTCTAAAACAGATTTCGTACATACCAGATTAACGCACAGTTTAGAAGTTTCGGTAGTAGGAAGATCTTTAGGGCGTTTGGTAGGTAAAAAAATCATTGAAAAATATCCTTATTTAAAAGAAATTCACGGTTATCACATGAACGATTTTGGGGCAATTGTGGCAGCAGCTTCATTAGCGCACGATATCGGGAATCCGCCTTTTGGACATTCTGGAGAAAAAGCAATTGGAGAATATTTTTCTACCGGAAAAGGATTAAAATTCAAAGATAAATTAACAGCAAAACAATGGCAGGATTTAATTGATTTTGAAGGAAATGCCAATGGTTTTTCGGTACTAACGGCAAGCCGTCCGGGAATTGAAGGCGGACTTAGAATCTCGTACGCAACATTAGGTGCTTTTATGAAATATCCGAAAGAAAGTCTTCCGAAAAAACCAACGAATAATATTGCTGATAAAAAATACGGTTTCTTCCAGACTGATAAAACATTCTTTGAAGAAGTGGCCGAAGATATGGGAATGATCGCCAATAAAACTGATGGTGATATTGGTTTTGAAAGACATCCTTTGGCTTATTTAGTTGAAGCTGCAGATGATATTTGCTACACTATTATAGATTTTGAAGACGGAATAAATTTAGGTCTGGTTTCTGAAGATTATGCTTTAGAATACTTAATCAAATTAGTAAAAGACAATATTGGTGTTTCTAAATATAAATTGTTAGAAACTAAAGAAGACAGAATAAGTTATTTGAGAGCTTTAGCAATTGGCGCTTTGATTAATGATGCTGTTGATGTTTTTGTAGAAAATGAAGAAGCAATTCTGGCCGGAAATTTCCCTTTTGCCTTAACTGACAAAAGTAAATACAAGGCTCAGATGAATGATATTATCAAGCTAAGTGTTGATAAAATTTATCAGAGCCGTGAAGTTATCGAGAAAGAAATTGTGGGTTACCAAATCATTCAAACTTTGCTGGATAAATTTATCACAGCATTCAATAATAAATTTGACGGAACTGCTTCAAACTATGATAAATTGATATTGAAAATGCTTCCGGAGAAACATCATTTAGATAAAGGAAATTTATATGAGCGTCTGCTTCATATTTGTCATTATGTTTCACTTTTAACAGATGGAAATGCGTTAGAATTATATGAAACTATTCAAGGCCGCAAAAAGAGTTAAATAGCTATATCTTAGTTTGATCCAAAATAAAAATACCCCATAAAAATTAATCTTTTTATGGGGTATTTTTATTTTCTCACTATCGAGAATTAAGATCTTTACTATTGAAAAGCATAAACTAAACCAACACCAAGTACTTGACGTAATTGTGCTCTTGGCCCGTCATTAACTTGCGATTTTGCTCCTGTAGTAGGATCAATAACATCTTTTTTGGTTTTAATGTCGTCGTCATAAACTAAATGAACGCCAATGTTTGCTTTTACGTAAGCATTAACAACAAGATCCAGTCGAGTATCATAATCAACATCGACATTCCCGAATTTATTTAGATAATCAGTATATAAGCTTAATCTGTTTTCATAAAAGACGTTTTTGTAAATCTCGCTTTTTGTATATCCTGTTAACAAAATACCAAACTCAGCTTTTACTTTTTGTCCGTCTTTGATTAAAATTTGAGAATTAGGATCGTTAGGATCAGGCGCATAAACCGCTTTTCTAACACCAAAAGATCCTTGATTAGCCAAACTCTGATCTAGGACCAAAGTTGTTTTTAAAGTTATTGGAGAGAAATAAAAAACTCTGTTCTTCTTTTTGTTTGAATTCTCAGCCCCGGCTCCCAGAAAGATATAAGCTGGTGCAAATGGTTTAGAGATTGCGATATCCCTATTTGGGTAATTATATCCGTTTGTAAACTGTGTATTGAAATTGTATTTGGCAGAGTAATACCAATTTGAGATCGTATCTTTTCTAAAACCGTAAGTTGAGTTCAGCATTACCGCATCATCCGTTTTACGAAGTTCGATACCGTCTTGCTTGTTTAAACCATATTTTACGATAAGTTCGTTTACCCATTTATGATTTCCTTTTTGATAAGTTCTGTTAAATTCACCTTTAAATAAGCCTGAAATAGAACTTGTTCCCCCGGCGCTCCAATTCACAAAAGCAATTTCAGAAATGTCAAAACCCAATTGATTTTTTTTAGTCCAGTTCGAAGGCAGTTTTGGTAATTGATTCGGGTCTAAAGTCGTTTGTATAATTTGAGCAAAGTTATTTGAAGTACACAAAAGCAACAGAAGCAAAAGGGTAGAACGTAATAATTTCATTAGGTTGATTTTTATTTTTTTTTGGTGGTGCAAAATAATTATTTTGTGGCGTTTGAAAAAAGATTTACCAAACTTTTAACGTCAATTTTACACAATTGTTGTAATTGAGATACCGTTCCGTGCTCAATAAACACGTCAGGAATACCCAAAACTTCAATACTGTTTTTATAATTATTTACCGCCGCAAACTCTAAAATAGCACTTCCAAAACCCCCATTTATTGCTCCGTCTTCAATAGTAATTATCCTTTCAAAAGAAGAAAAAATATCATGTAATGATTTGATGTCTAATGGTTTAATGAATGAAAAATCATAATGCGCAATAGTTTCAGGATTACTCAGTTCATCTATCGCCAATCTCACATTATTTCCGATTGTTCCGGTTGATAAAACAGCCGTTTTTGTTCCGGATTTTAATAGGCTAGCCTGTCCTATAATAATTTTTTCATATTGTCCGAAATTTTCTACTTCCCAGTTTGGTAAAACGCCCCGACCACGCGGATATCGAATTGCGATTGGATGATTTAAGCCCAATTGAGCCGTATATAAAATGTTTTGCAACGCAATTTCGTTAATTGGCGCATGAATTATCATATTCGGAATAGTGCGCAAATAAGCAATATCAAAAACACCATGATGCGTTGCGCCGTCTTCGCCAACTAAACCAGCTCTATCTAAGCAAAAAATAACAGGTAAGTTTTGCAGTGCCACATCATGAATAACCTGATCGTAAGCGCGCTGTAAAAAAGTCGAATATATATTGCAATACACAATCATGCCTTGCGTCGCCATTCCGGCTGCAAGTGTTACGGCGTGTTGTTCAGCAATTCCAACATCAAAAGCACGCTCCGGAATTTCATCCATCATAAATTTTAGAGAACTTCCGGATGGCATTGCAGGAGTGATTCCTATGATTTTTTCGTTTTTTCGGGCTAAATCTAAAATGGTTAAACCAAAAACATCCTGAAATTTTGGAGGTAAATTTTCTTCTGATTTTAGAATGATTTCTCCCGTAGAAGCATCAAATTTTCCAGGCGCATGATATTTTACCTGATTTTCTTCTGCTTGTTGCAATCCTTTTCCTTTTGTCGTTACAATATGAAGGAATTTAGGACCTTTTATCTTTTTTAATCGATTTAATTCTTTGATTAAAGTCGGAATATCATGACCGTCAATTGGTCCCGAATAATCAAAATTCAAAGATTTAATGATATTATTCTGTTTTGGATTTTTCCCGTTTTTAACTGCGGTTAAGTACTTTTTTAAAGCGCCAACACTCGGATCAATCCCAATGGCGTTGTCGTTTAAAATAACCAGTAAATTTGCATCTGTTACGCCCGCATGATTTAAACCTTCAAAAGCCATTCCGGAGGCAATAGAAGCATCACCAATTACGGCAATGTGTTGTTTGTTGAAATCTCCTTTTAATTTTGAAGCAATTGCCATTCCTAATGCCGCCGAAATAGAAGTAGAAGAATGTCCTACGCCAAAAGTATCATAAACACTTTCGCTTCTTTTCGGGAAACCCGAAACGCCTCCAATTTGTCTGTTAGTATGGAAAATTTCTCTTCTTTCGGTCAAGATTTTATGTCCGTACGCTTGGTGACCAACATCCCAAACCAATAAATCTTCAGGAGTATTAAAAACATAATGAAGAGCAATTGTCAATTCAACGACGCCTAAACTGGCACCCAAATGTCCTTCTTTTACAGAAACGACATCGATAATAAATTGACGTAATTCCTGAGCAACTTGCGGAAGTTGCGCCTCAGAAAGTGTGCGTAAATCGGCTGGATTGAATATGTTCGAAAGTAAATTGCTTTTCATCGTAAGGTAAAAAGCAAATTTACGGTTTTAAATTTAAATTTATTACTTAGAATTTTCAGAAGAGTCTTTTTCAAATGCTATTGGCATACTATATTTTGTTCTTGTTTTTTTGCCATTTTGTGTACCAGGTACCCAATTAGGTAATGTTTTTAAAGCACGCGTTATTTCGGTTTTTATTTTTGGATCTGTATTTTCTGAAAAATCAAAAGTTGAAAGTGAGCCATCTTTTTCTATCACAAACGAAACTATAATTCGATTCTTTAAATTTTCAGTTTCTTCAGGACGTTTAAATTCTTTTATAAATAATTGATAAAAATTATCAATACCTCCAGGAAAATCTGGTACAACTTCAATTGCGGTTAAACCACTGTAGATTTCTTCTTCAGTGTTATTATCTTTCGTAACTTCTCCACATCTTATTGGAACAGGTTTGTGAAATTTTATTTTTTTATTTTTAGGTTCTCCTTTCACAAATTTAACCTGATCAACTTTTGGCGGAGGCGGAATTTCGTTTTCTCCTCTCAGTGCTTTTCCTTTAGTTATATTCTTTTCTAATGCATTTCCTTTAACAACTTCAACTTTATCAATTTTTTGCTTACTCCCGTTTTTATCCTGACAACTAAATAATGTCGTTCCCATTGCGATAAACAATGCCAGTAAAAACATCTTGTGATAATTGGTTTGCGAATATAAAATGCGACTCGGAATTTGAATTGTTATCGTGTCAAGTTGAGATTTTTTAAACCTTCCGCAAATATTTTTGTTTTGATTTTGAATGAAAAAATGCTGTACTTCCTCAGGCAGCATAGTTGTGAAATCTATAACAGTTTTAGAACAGCTCAGACAAAAACGGCCATTGTCTTTAGGCGTCATTTTATCCCAGTTTTCATGACAAGGTTCAGGAATCGTTATTTTATGTTTTCTTTCCATTATTTAATTGTGATTGGTAAAATATAAGAAGAACGGACGATTTTACCATTAAGCTTTCCAGGAATCCAATTTGGAGCTGTTTTTAAAACTCTAATTGCTTCTTCTCCAATTTCTTTTGATGTATTTTTAAAGATGTTGAAATTGCTTAAAGTGCCATCTTGTTCTACAACAAATACAACAAAACCTCTTCCTTTAAATTCTTCTGTAGTTTTCGGAATAACATAATTTTGTTTAAAAAATTCAAGGAACTTTTTCATCCCGCTTTCTGGAACAGGTAAAACATCTAAATCTGTTGAATTATATATAATGTGATACTTAAAACTTCCGGTTTCAATTAAATTAGCAGGAATCACTTTTCCAGTTGTAAAACTGTAACTATAATCAGGTTTTTTCGGTTTTTGTTTTTTAGACTCAATCTGATGTCCATAACATGAAGAAACAGCTTCATTTTCATCTTGATTTTGTGTGGCATTGTCAACAATTTCGATTTTATCAATTCTATTTTTGTTACCGTCTTTATCTGCGCAGCTAAACAAAGTAGTTCCCATCGCAATAAATAAAGCCAGCAAAAACATTTTGTGATAATGTGTTTGGGTATATAAAACCTGACTCGGAATTTGAATTGTAATTGTTTCTAATTGTTCATTTTTAAATCTTCCGCAAATATTTTTGTTTTGATTTTGAATAAAAAAATGTTGCACCTCTTCAGGCAGCATAGTTGTGAAATCAATAACAGTTTTAGAACAACTTAAACAAAAACGGCCATTTTCGTTTGGAGTCATTTCGTCCCAGTTTTCATGGCAAGGTTCAGGAATCGTTATTTTATGTTTTCTTTCCATTTATAATTATCAATAATTAAATGTAATAAAAATAAGTTCTAAAATCCTATTTTTGCAATTATGATAAATCCCTTCACCGACGAATATTTTATGAAAAAAGCTTTGCAGGAAGCTGAAATGGCTTTTGAAAAAGGCGAAATTCCTGTTGGAGCTATTATCGTCGTTGCTGATAAAGTCATTGCAAGAAGTCATAATTTAACTGAATTACTCAATGACGTTACGGCTCATGCCGAAATGCAGGCGATAACCGCTGCCGCAAACTTTCTAGGCGGAAAATATCTTAAAGATTGTACGCTTTACGTTACGCTCGAACCTTGCCAAATGTGCGCAGGAGCTTTGTATTGGAGTCAGATTTCTAAAATTGTTTTTGGAGCACGCGATGAACAACGCGGTTTTATGACAATGGGAACAAAATTACATCCTAAAACTACTGTAGTTTCAGGAGTTATGGCAAATGAAGCTGCAGATTTAATGAAACGTTTTTTTGTTGAGAGACGTAAATAGCTTTAAAATAAGTAAGTCATATAAAGGCATACAAAAATCATAAAGCCATTAAAACAAATCATATTGTAAAATGTGTTTTCAGAAAAACCTTTTTTCGACAACAAAATTTTTACACTTATTGCAATTGAAAGGAGAAGTACACCACAAAAGTAAAACTGAATTCCATTGATGCTTAAATCATTAGAAAGGAGTTTTGTGTAATCATTTTTCTTTGATCTTACTTCTATAACGGATTTAAATAATAATGAATATTTGATTTCAATATCATTTTCTTCGATGTAATCTTTTGCAGTTGAAAACTTAAATCCTTTTTCTGTATAATAGTGATAAGAAACTTTTTGTTTTGAACCATTTTTTCCGCCAGATGTTCTTATTGCATAATGAGTTATTATGTCATTTGTTTTTGAAGTTGGTAGAACAAAATAGTCGAAATAGAATAAAGATATAATAAAAGCTACTACTAGAAAAAGATATACAATTATCAATTTGTTCTTTTTTATGAACTCATCTTTTGAAGAATATTTCGACATAAATTAAAAATTAAAAGCATTCGAAAGATATTATATTTTGGTCTGAATAGGTATAAAACTTCAACAAAAGTTAAATATTTTTACTGAAGAATTTTCTTCTTAAAATATTTCAAAAAATAGGTTACATTTACTACAATATAATTGGTGTTTTACCGGTTATGGTTTTAACAGTAAAATGTTAAAACGCTCTGTTATTTCCAAAAAAATGTAACCCATTAACTCTAAATAAAAGTGAAAGCAAAAGGATTAGTTCTCGTGTTTTGTGTGTTTTTTATTTTTCAATCTTGCGGTAGAAAATCAGCTGCCGATTTCAATTCTGATTTTTCATTATTTAAAGAGTATATAGTCAGTTTCACGGGAGGAATAGTCTCGTCGGAATCTGATATTCGGGTAGTTTTAGCATTTGATAAAAAAGACTGGAAAGCCAATCAGGTTTTAGACAGTGATTTGTTTGATATTTCACCAAGTGTCGACGGAAAAGTGGTGGCACTTTCGACCAATACAATTGCTTTTATTCCTGAAAAAAAGCTAAAACCGGGAACAGAATATCAAGTTACATTAAACTTAGATAAACTAATCACAATTCCGAAAGAGAAAGAGGCAGCACTTTCAAAATTCAACTTTACCGTAAAAACAATCAAACAGGATTTTACCATTAATACTGCCGATATTCAATCGTACAGCAAAGAATATCAATATCTGAATTGCGTTTTAAAAACAGCAGATAATATAGATATTGAAACCGCTAAAAAACTAGTTTCAGCCAATCAAAAAGGGAATAATCTTAAAATTAAATTCGAAAAAAACTCAGGTTCAGGTAAAGAATTCAATTTTATAATTGACAGTATTCAGCGTTATTCAGAAGCAACAAATCTTGAGATTTTGTATGACGGAAGCGATTTTGATATTGATCAGAAAGGACAATTAGATTTTCCGATTACAAGTATAAACGAATTTAAAATTATCAAAGTTGACGTTCCCGAAGGAAGCAATCAATCTGTTTTAATCAATTTTTCAGAGCCTTTAGAAAAAGGACAGGATTTTAAAGGATTGGTTTCGATTCAGAATACCAATAATTTAAAATTTTCGACTCAGGGGAATTTATTGAAAGTTTATTTTAGTAATGAAAAGGCAGCCCAAAAAGCAGCTATAGCTCCCGTTGTGGTACAAGAACCGGCATCCGTTACGGTTGACTCTGCGGCAGTTGCAGTAGATTCCGCTGCTGTAGCAGTAGATTCTGCTTCTAGTGATGCGGTTGAAGTTGTTCCTGACGAAGAACCTGAACCTGTTATAACCGGAGAATTGCTATTGGAAGTTTTTCAGGGAATCGAAAGTCAGTACGGGAAAAAAATGGACTCGAATTACACCGAGAAAATTACTTTTGACCAAATAAAACCAAGCGTTCGTTTCATTAAAAACGGAACTATTTTGCCAAGTTCAAATAATTTAAAACTGAATTTTGAAGCTGTAAATTTAAGTTCGGTTGATGTAAAAGTGTATAAGATTTACAAAAACAATATACTTCAGTTTCTTCAATACAATGAACTAAACGGAAGTCAGAATCTCAAAAAAGTAGCACAGCCGGTTGCTAAAACAACTTTGAATTTAAGCGAAAGCAAACTAATAAATCCGAGTAAATGGAACACATTTGCCTTAGATTTATCTAAAATAATTACGCCAGAACCGGGCGCAATCTATAGAGTAGAATTTGTATATAAAAAGAAATATTCATTGTATAAATGTGAAACTTCAGAAGAGGATCAAAGTGAAGACGAAGAAGAAGTTGATGAAAATGACGTAAACTACAGCGGAAATTCTTATGATGATTATTACTACGACGATTATCAGTGGAGAGAAAGTCAGGATCCATGCACTAATTCGTATTATTATAATGCCAGAATAGCGACTAATATTTTAGCGACTGATGTAGGTGTAATTGCCAAAAGAGGCGAGAATAAATCGTATTTATTTGCGGTTAATAATATCGTTACAACAGAACCTATAGCTAATGCAAGAGTTGATTTATATAATTTTCAACAGCAAAAAATAACGACAGGAACTACCAGCAGCGAAGGAATTGCATCTTTTCAAATCGATAAATTTGCTTATTTTGCCATTGTTTCTTTAGGAGACCTATCGACTTACGTAAAACTCGATGACGGACTTTCTTTATCCGTAAGTAATTTTGATGTTGCGGGTGAGACTTTGCAAAAAGGTTTAAAAGGATATATTTATGGAGAACGTGGTGTTTGGCGTCCGGGAGATAATTTGTATTTGTCTTTTATTTTAAATGATGCTTCGAATAAACTTCCAAAATCACATCCAATAAAATTTAGATTGAATGATCCTAACGGAAAAACAACTTACCAAACCATTCAGAAAACCAACGAATTAAATCACTATTCTTTTATAGTTCCAACCAGTGCAGATGCACCAACAGGAAATTGGGAAGCGATGATAAGCGTGGGTGGAGCTAAGTTTTACAAAAGCATTAAAATTGAAACGATTAAACCGAATCGTTTAAAAATAAAGAATAATTTCTCAAGAAAGACACTTTCGTCTTCTTACCCAAATACAAGTAATTTAGAAGTTACATGGCTTCACGGTGCAATTGCGAAAAATTTGAATGTAGAAATGCAGGCTAAGTTTTCGCAACAAACGACCACTTTTAAAGGGTATGAGAAATTTACTTTTGATGATTTGGTGCGTCAGTTTAGTACAGAAGAAATTAATGTTTTCTCCGGAAAATTAAATGAAAACGGAAAAGCGTCGGTGAATATTGAGCCAAAATTACAAGGTCAGGCTCCGGGAATGCTTCGCGCTTCATTTATTACAAAAGTATATGAAGAAGGAGGAGATTTTAGTACAGATGTTATTTCGACAACTTACTCGCCTTATAAAACTTATGTTGGGATAAAATCTCCGGAACCAAATAAATACGGAATGCTGGAAACCAGAACCAACAATCGTTTTGATATTGTTACAGTTGATGAAAACGGAAGACCAAAAGCAGTAAGAAATCTGGAAGTAAAAGTGTATAAAGTCGAATGGCGCTGGTGGTGGGATGCATCAAGTGATAATTTATCAAATTATAATTCTTCGAATGCAACCACATCTTATAAAACATTTGTAGTTAATACAGATGCAAGCGGAAAAGGATTTATTCAGTTTGCTTTGACTGATGAAGAATGGGGAAGATATTTAATTCGCGTTTCGGACGGAACAGATGGTCATGCAACAGCTTTAACCGTAAATATTGATTGGCCAATCTGGTCAGGGAAAACGCGTAACAGAGATGCTTCTACAGCAAATATGTTGGTTTTTTCTACAGATAAGAAAAACTATGCAGTTGGAGAAAAAGCACAGATATCATTTCCGTCAAGCGAAGGCGGACGTGCTTTGATTTCGATAGAAAACGGATCAAAAGTAGTGCAGACAATTTGGGCAAAAACACAAAAAGGTGAGACTAAAGTCGAAGTTCCTATTACATCAGCAATGGCGCCAAATGTATATTTTAATATTACACTTTTGCAGCCTCATGCCTCGACCAAAAATGATTCGCCTATTCGTATGTACGGTATTGTGCCAATTGAAGTTGTCGATAAAAACACCATTCTTGCGCCAACACTTTCAATGCCGGATGTTTTAAAACCGGAACAAACATTTACAGTAAAAGTAGGAGAGAAAACAGGCAAAGAAATGACCTATACAATCGCAGTTGTTGATGAAGGTTTGCTAGATTTAACCCGATTTAAAACGCCAAATGCATGGGATAGTTTTTATGTTCGTGAAGCTTTAGGAGTAAAAACCTGGGATATTTACGATGACGTAATTGGAGCTTATGGCGGAAAAATAAATCAGATTTTCAGTATTGGTGGAGATCAGGATTTAGGCGGAGGAAAAGCCAAAAAAGCCAATCGTTTTAAACCAGTTGTACTGTATTATGGTCCATTTAAATTAGAAAAAGGACAAACAAAATCGCATCAGTTAAAATTACCAAAATATATTGGTTCTGTCCGTACTATGGTTATTGCCGGTGATGCAAATACAAGTGCTTACGGAAGTGTCGAAAAAGCAACGCCGGTTAAAAGTCCGTTGATGGTTTTGGCTTCATTGCCGAGAAAAATTTCGCCTTCAGAAAAAGTGACGATTCCGGTTACGGTTTTTGCGACTGAAAAGAATATCAAAAATGTTTCTATTCAGATAAAAACCAGCAATGGATTAAAAGTAATGGGAAGTGCGACTCAATCGCTGACTTTTGCACAACCAGACGAAAAAATGGCATATTTTAATTTAGTGGTCGGTTCAGCAACAGGAATTGCCAAAGTACAGGTTGTTGCAACTTCAGGGAAAGAGAAATCGATTTATGATGTTGAAATTGATATGACCAATCCAAATCCGGTTACGAGTACTTTTACTGATGTTATTTTGGCGCCAAATAGTACCAAAACAATTTCGTGGAAAACATTTGGTGTTGCAGGAAGTAATAAGGCAAGATTAGAAGTTTCGTCAATGCCAACAATCAATTTGAATGGAAGATTGCAATTCCTTATTCAATATCCACATGGATGTGTTGAGCAAACAACGTCATCTGTTTTTCCACAGTTATTTTTAAATGATGTTGTTGATTTAGATGCAACCCGCAAGGGAATCATCCAAAAAAATATTACGGCAGGAATTACCAGATTAGGAAGTTTTCAGTTATCAAACGGAGGATTGTCTTACTGGCAAGGAAACACAATTGCTGATGATTGGGGAAGTTCATACGCCGGACATTTCTTGATAGAAGCAGAGAAAAAAGGATATGTTTTGCCAATAAACTTCAAATCAAAATGGATTTCGTATCAACAAAAAGAAGCAAAACAATGGCGTTTTGAACCTAAATATGGTAACGATCTGGCTCAGGCTTATAGATTGTACACTTTGGCTTTAGCCGGAAATGCCGATTTATCATCAATGAACAGATTGCGCGAAACAAAAGGCATTTCGAACGAAAGTATGCTTCGTTTGGCTGCAGCGTATGTTTTAGCCGGGCAAAAATCGGCTGGACAAAATTTATTATTGCGTGCCAATATTGATAAAGAATCCAGTGATTATAATTATTACTATTACGGTTCAAGCGAAAGAAACAGAGCAATGGCTTTAGAAACCATGTTGCTTTTAGGACAGAAACAAAAAGCATTCACAATGGCTTCAAAATTAGCCAAAGAAATGTCTAATAACGAATGGATGAGTACGCAAACAACAGCGTATTGTTTGTATTCGATGTCAAAATTTGCCGTTAGCAATGGTCCAAAAGGAATTAATATTCAGTTTAGTAAAAACGGAAAAGGAGAAACGATAAGTACGCAAAAAACAATTGCAGACAGAAGTTTGGTTGTTCAGACAGGTTCTAATAGTGTTACCTTGAAAAATAGTAAAAATAACACCATTTACGTTCGTATTTTAAATACCGGAATATTACCAATTGGAGAGGAAAATGCAATTCAGACTGATGTTTCGGCTGCTATTGTTTTCAAAAATAGAAAAGGCGGCGTTATTAATGTTTCTAAAATTAGTCAGGGAACTGAGTTTATTGCTGAAGTTACAATCAGAAATCAAAGAAATGAAAGTGTTCAGAATGTGGCTTTATCGCAAATTCTACCATCAGGATTCGAAATTGTAAATACTCGTTTTACGGATTATGGAGACGCCACAAACAATATTGCTGATTATATTGATATTCGTGATGACAGAACAAATTTTTATTTTGGAATGAAAGCGAGAGAAACAAAAGTCTTCAGAATTTTACTAAATGCATCGTATTTAGGAAATTATTACTTACCCGGATTACAATGCGAAGCCATGTATGATAATACATTCCTGGCGAGAACAAAAGGATTTTGGGTTGAGGTTGTAAAATAAAATATATGGCCCGCGGATTGTACAGATTAAATGGATTCGCACGGATTTTTTTTATAGATTAGATTTAAATTTAATCTGCGAAAACCCGCTCAATCCGTAAAATCCGTGGGCTAAAACTAAAAGCTTTGAAAAATAAATTGATAGCGTTCTCACAACGCATTATAAATGGGATAAAAAGAAATAAAATAAAATCAGCAATTGCATTTTTGCTCTTGCTGATTTATTATTTCTCATTGCCTCGAACTTTGTTTAAAGAGCCTTATTCTACGGTGATTGAAAGTAAAGAAGGCGAATTGCTTGGAGCTAAAATTGCCAGCGACGGACAATGGCGTTTTCCTGCGCAGGACAGTGTACCGGATAAATTCAAAAAGTGCATTGTTTATTTTGAAGATGAATACTTTTATAAACATCCGGGATTTAATCCGGTTGCGATGGTAAATGCCATTAAACAAAATAGAAAAGCAGGAAAAGTAGTCAGAGGAGGAAGTACACTTACACAGCAGGTTATCCGATTATCCCGAAAAGGAAAAGGAAGAACTTACTTCGAAAAAATCATCGAAATTATTCTCGCAACCCGATTAGAATTAGGGTATTCTAAAAATGAAATTCTCGAATTATATGCTGCTCACGCCCCGTTTGGTGGAAATGTAGTTGGGTTAGAAATGGCTTCGTGGCGTTATTTTGGAGTACAATCAAATCAATTATCGTGGGCTGAAAATGCAACTTTGGCAGTTTTGCCCAATGCTCCGAGTTTGATTTATCCGGGAAAAAATCAGATTAAGTTACTGAATAAACGAAACCGACTTTTACTGAAATTGCATCAGGAAGGAATTATTGATCAGCAAACTTATGAACTTTCGGTTCAGGAACCATTGCCTCAAAAGCCATATGATTTGCCTCAAATTGCATCACATTTATTACAGAGAGTGGCAAAAGATCAGGAAGGAACGCGAGTAAAAACAACTATTGATTATGCTTTGCAAAATAGAGTGAATCAAATTGCAAGATATTATTACAATCAATACAAGCAGAATGAAGTTCATAATCTGGCTATTTTGGTAATTGATGTTTCAAATCGAAATGTAATGAGTTATGTTGGTAATTCGCCTACAGATAATAATCATCAAAAAGATGTTGATATTATTGATGCTCCAAGAAGTACAGGAAGTATTTTGAAACCTCTTTTATATGCCGGAATGTTAGATGATGGCGAATTATTACCAAATACCTTAGTAGCTGATATTCCAACACAAATTGCTGGTTACACACCTCAAAATTTTAATCTGACTTTTGATGGTGCTGTTCCCGCACATCGGGCTTTGTCTAGATCTTTGAATATTCCGGCCGTTTTAATGTTGCAGGATTTTGGTGTGAATAAATTTTATGAAGAATTGCAAAAATTCAAATTAAGAGACATTAATAAAACGCCGGATCATTACGGATTATCACTTATTTTGGGCGGTGCCGAAAGTAATTTGTGGGATTTATGCCGAACGTATGCAAACTTGTCTTCTTCGTTAAATTATTATTCTAAAAGCCAGGGAAAATATCGAACGAATGAATTTTTAGAATTAAATTATACAAATGATTTTCAGCCTAATTTTGGCTCTGAAACAGATCAGAAGAATATTGTGGGTGCAGGATCCATTTGGTTAACTTACAACGCAATGGAAGAGGTTAACAGGCCTGAAGGTGACGAGGCATGGAAGTTTTATGACAGTTCGTTAAAAATTGCCTGGAAAACCGGAACCAGTTTTGGAAATCGTGATGCTTGGGCTATTGGAACGAATTCGAAATATGTAGTGGGAGTTTGGGTTGGAAATGCAACTGGTGAGGGAAGGCCAACTTTAACCGGAGTTACAAGTGCAGCGCCAATTTTATTTGATGTTTTTAATTTGTTGCCGAGACAAAAGTGGTTTCAGACGCCTTATAGAGATTTAGAGGAAGTTGAGGTTTGTCGTTTAAGTGGTTATTTGGCGAAAGAAGGTTGTCCGAAAATCAAACAATGGGTTCCTAAAAAAGGGAAATCTACTGTGGTTTGTCCGTATCATAAAACGGTGCATTTAGATAAAACAGAAAAATTTCAGGTTAATAGCAGTTGCGAAAGTGTTGATAATATTGTAACTAAAAATTGGTTTGTTTTACCGCCTGTTATGGCTTGGTATTACAAAAGTCAGCATATTGAGTATTTGCCTTTACCTCCATTTAAGGAAGATTGTCAGGGAACACAATCAGTGAATATGGATTTTATTTATCCAAAAACGAATAGTAAAATTTATTTAACGAAGAATTTTAATAGCGAAGTTCAGCCTGTAATTCTTAAAGTTGCGTACTCAGAACGTGATCGCGAATTGTTTTGGTATGTTGATAATGTTTATAAAGCTACGACAAAAACGTTTCATGAATTGCCAATTACACCAACATCAGGAATGCATTATATAACTGTTGTAGATGCTTTTGGGAATGAAATCAGACGAAAAATAGAGATTGTCAGAGAGTAGATTAAAACATTCTTAAATGACCATAGACATTTTTATTATTGGTGAATCTGAAGGTAATTCCGAAAGTAAAGCCCTTTATTACCGGAAGTTTTTCTCTGTTAAATGATGTTGAATAGCCAAAACCTAAATCAATCATATTTAAAAATGTAAGACCAGCCAGAGCATACGCGTTTTTGTCTGAGCCACCAGCTTTTATAAAAATAGATTTCTGAATGTTATATGATAAATACATGTCTGGCAAACCGTAATACTTACCATCATAACTAGTGATTCCGTATCCTAATCCCAGAAAGAGTTTGTTTTCTCCTTTACAATCTAAGCAGAATTCTAACCCGCCAGTAAATTGACTTTTAGTTGCAATAGAATATCCTAAATAGATAATTGGCCACTCTGGAATTCTAAACTTGGGACTATTGTTGTTTGGATTGTAATTGAAGTCTCTTGTGTCGGATTTGCTGTCGCTTTCATGATACCATTTTGCTTTTCCAACCAGATATTCACCTTCTCTATCTTTTGAATAACCTTCAAATTGTATTTTATTACTGTTTAAATAGTAATCTTTTATTACAAAAAGAGAGTCGGTGTCTTTTATCTTATATCCAATTGCATTTTTGGTTTTTACTTTTAAAGGCTTTATTCTATAGTATAAAGCTGTTTTTTTGTCGGTTGTTTTCCAATTTTTGTCAAAAAAAATGGTGTCCTTTTGGGCAGTTAATCTGAATGAAGATAAAAAAAGAACAGCAAATAAGCAATAAAGGATTTTTTCTTGGATTAAGAAGTGAAGATATATTTTTGATTGCATATAATTAATTGTAAAAAAGCTGCTACAAATATAAGTAAGAGTTTTTTTTAAATGGCTACAGCTGATCTTTTTCGTGCTATAATAGAATAGGGTATAAAAGAGTTGGAAAAGAGTTTGAAAAGCTAATCTGTGAAAGAGGAATTTGTTTTCGTATGCTAAAAAAAATAAATCTAATTTGGTTTAAATAGTCTTTTTTGATTTATATCAAACTTTTTACTTTTTTGTTTATACACCTTTGCTGTGAATTAATTATTAAACAAATTTAAAAATGAAGAAAAAGTATTTTAAGTACATCAACACATTATTTGTTGTGATTCCAATGACGTTAATTATGGCTTTTGTGGGACTAATGCGTAATTATGGTTTTGGTGAAGATTGGTTTTTGAAATTTCTTAAAGCATGGAGTGTTATGTTGCCTGTTGCGTATTTGGCAGCCTTTATTATCATTCCGAATGCTAGAAAATTAGCCGAAAGAACAACTGCTAAATCATAATTTACGGAATAGGTTTTTTGTATATTCGTAAATAAAATTGATAAATGAAAGAGCAACTTTGCAATTACATTAAAAGCATTATAACTGTTACAGACGAAGAGTTAGTTACAATTCTTTCCTATTTTAAACCATTAAAGGCGGAGAAAAATGAGTTATTAGTAGCTCATGGTCAAATGAATCAAAGAAGCTTTTTTGTGGGTTCAGGTTGCTTGCGAATATATTTTATTACCGAAGACGGACAAGAAGCAACGCGATATTTAGCATTTGAAAATAACTTTGCCACTGCATTGTGCAGCTTTATTTCAAACGAACCATCGTTAGAATTTATTCAGGCGTTAGAACCAACGGAATTATTGTATATTTCGAGTAAAGATTTTTATCATTTACTTGAAATTATTCCGGCATGGGAAAAATTCTATCGCCATTATTTAGAAAAAGCTTATGTAAATAATACCAACAGACTTATGTCTTTCTTAACTCTTGATGCAACAGAAAGATACAAACAGTTGTTGGATATAAATCCGAAAATTATTCAGCGTCTGCCAAACAAAATAGTAGCTACTTACTTGAATATTTCGCAAGAAACCTTGAGTAGATTAAAATCTAAGCGTTACTAATTTTCACTTTATTCAAATTGTATTTTTAATTTGATCTTGTAAAAGATAAAATTTCTTATGAAAACTGCTGCCTAGCCCAGATAGGAGTGGAAATCCTTTTGTTTTTTTCTTTAAAAAAACAAAAGATTGGAACGGATAGCTGGAAATTGCTCCTAAAAAAAATAGCCACGAATTCACGAATTATTATAAAAATTAATTCGTGTTCATTCGTATAATTCGTGGCGAAAAAAAATAAGCGCATAAAAAAACCGCCAATCTTTCGAGAGGCGGTTTTATTTTTTATTCTGAAATAACATTTCCTTTTTTATCATAGAAATGGTATTCTAAGTACGTGTAAGCGTCACGAGGTATGATTTTCACCCATTTCTTATGTTCAAAAAACCATTTTGAACGTAATGATGGAAAACCTTTACTGAGGTATGCAGCCACAAACGGGTGTGTGTTAAGCACAACTTTATTGTGGGTTTTTAAAAGTCTTTCTAAATCAGAGGTAATTTTATCAATGATTAAAATTGGCGCTTCAATTTCGCCATTTTCATTGTTTGGATCTTCTTCTCTAGTTTTAATATTAACTTCCGGTCTTACGCGTTGTCTTGTAATTTGAACTAAACCAAATTTACTAGGCGGTAAGATTTTATGCTTTGCTTTATCGTCGCTCATTTCTTCTCGCAAGAAGTCGAACAGGACCTTCCTGTTTTCAGGATTAGACATATCGATAAAATCAACTACGATTATTCCGCCCATATCGCGCAAACGAAGTTGTCTGGCAATTTCAGCGGCAGCAATCATATTAACTTCCATAGCAGTGTCTTCCTGGTTGGTTGCTTTATTCGAACGATTTCCGCTGTTTACGTCTATAACGTGAAGAGCTTCAGTGTGTTCGATGATAAGGTAAGCACCTTTACTCATGGAAACGGTTCTGCCAAATGAAGTTTTGATTTGTCTCTCTATATTGTATTTCTCGAAAATTGGAGTGTCATTTGATTGATAAAACTTAACAATCGATTGTTTTGAAGGTGCAATTTCTTGCAGATATTCCTTCGTTTGATGGTACAACTCTTCGTCATCTATTTGTATACCGCTAAAGGTATCGTTGAATACATCTCTTAATATTGAAGAAGCTCTGTTGAGTTCTCCTAATACTTTTGAGGGATGATGAGCAGTTGGTAATTTTTTACACATTGCAGTCCATCTGCCAAGCAGGTTCTGCAAATCTTTTTCTAATTCGGCTACGTTTTTGCCTTCGGCTACTGTGCGAACAATAACACCAAATCCTTTAGGTTTGATCGATAGAACAAGTTTTTTTAGACGATCCTTTTCCTTTTTGTCTTCTATTTTTTGAGAAATAGAAACGCGGTCAGAAAACGGAACGAGAACAATAAATCTTCCTGCCAATGAAAGCTCAGCGCTTATTCTTGGACCTTTGGTCGATATAGGTTCTTTTACAACTTGAACTAAAACAGATTGATTGGCACTTAAAATATCAGTAATGATGCCATCTTTGTCAATCTCTTTTTCAAACTGAAAGGTTTTTAGGGAGAAATCTTTTAATTTACCTGCGCTTACAAGTTTTATGAATTTCAGTTGGGAAGCTAAGTTAGGTCCTAAATCGTGATAATGTAAAAAGGCATCTTTTTCGAAGCCTACGTTTACAAAAGCAGCATTAAGTCCAGCAACGGGTTTTCGTATTTTGGCAATAAAAATATCACCAACCTGAAAGTTGCTTTTCTCTTCTTCCTTGTGTAATTCAATTAGTTTTCCATCTTTTAATAAGGCAAAATCTACGGCTTCAGAACTAGATCTAATGATTAATTCTTTATTCACACTGTAAATTTTTATCCGAACTTTTCAATTTTAGATCTTAGATTTTAGATTTTAGAATAATCTGAAATCTACACTCTGCAATCTTAAATAAAATTGTAAGGATGGATTAAACAATATTTTTAACAGGTATTGAACCCGGGGGAATTTTTGTAAGCAGTTTTCAGTATCAGTTAGCAGTTTTAAGCTGCATACTGTGACTGTATACTGAGACTAAATTCCAATTTCAATGAACGTTTAAAAAGAAAAAAGTAGTTTAAAACTACTTTTTCTTTTTGTGACGGTTAGCTCTCGCTCTTTTTTTACGTTTGTGAGTAGCTACCTTATGTCTCTTTCTTTTTTTACCACTTGGCATATCGTGTCGATTTTATGATTAATTAATAGTATTATTTTGCTTCGTTATTCGTTTTTACTCCTTCTACAAAAACTTTTGCAGGTTTAAAAGCAGGAATGTTGTGTGCTGGAATTTTGATAGTGGTGTTTTTAGAAATGTTTCTACCTGTTTTTTCAGCTCTGGTTTTTACAATAAAACTACCAAATCCTCTTAGGTAAACATTGTCTCCAGTTTCTAATGAAGTTTTAACTTCTTCCATAAAAGTTTCTACTGTTGCTTGAACATCTCCTTTTTCAAGACCTAGTTTCTCTGAAATTTTCGCTACGATATCTGCTTTCGTCATTTTCTTTCCTATTTTATTTTATAAATGGTGTACTATTTTTTTGAGTTTGCAAATATAGGAATTAAAAAAATAATTAATCAAGCTAATTCGTTAAATTTTAATTACATAAACATTTACTTTTGTATTCTAAGTATTTTGCAATGAATTTTTCTAACATATTGATAAAATGGTATTTACAAAACAAACGTGATTTGCCGTGGCGAAAAACGGCTAATCCATACCATATTTGGCTCTCAGAAATTATGTTGCAACAGACTCGAGTTGCGCAAGGAATGCCATATTTTTTTGCTTTTACGGAGGAATTTCCTACTGTTTTTGATTTGGCAAATGCCTCAGAAGAGCAAGTTTTGAAACTTTGGCAGGGATTAGGGTATTATTCTCGCGCCAGAAATCTGCATAAAACAGCTCAATATGTCGCAAATGAGCTTAACGGAGTTTTTCCTGCTAACTATAAAGATTTGCTAAAATTAAAAGGTGTTGGTGAATATACGGCCGCCGCAATTGCTTCTTTTTCTTATAATGAAGCTGTTCCTGTTGTCGATGGAAACGTGTTTAGGGTACTTTCTCGTTATTTTGATATAGAATCTGATATTGCTTTGCCTGCAACTAAAAAAGAATTTACAGAGCTTGCTTATGAATTAATGCCAAAAAATGATCCAGCGATTTTTAATCAGGCGATAATGGAATTTGGTGCTTTGCAATGTGTGCCTAAAAGTCCGGATTGTTCAGTCTGTGTTTTTAATGATAGCTGTCTTGCTTTGCAAAAAAAGAAAGTTTCGGTTTTGCCTGTCAAATCTAAAAAGGTAAAAGTGACGAATCGTTTCTTTAATTATCTGATTCTGGAAGATGTTTTAGGAAATACTTTAATTCAAAAGAGAACAGCAAAGGGAATCTGGCATAATTTATATGAGTTTCCTCTTTTGGAGACTCCTGAAATTGTTGATTTTGATTTTGTTTCAAATGCGATTCAAAATGATATTTTTTCTACCTATACTATATTAGGTATAGAAGAGTGTAGTGAAACGACTGTAATTCATAAACTTTCGCATCAACATCTTCATATTCAGTTCTGGAAAGTTAAAATTAACGAAATAATAGTTAATGGTTTGAATACCACTGACTTGAAAGATTTCCCTTTTCCAATTGTGATTTATAATTTTATAGAAAAGCAAGAAATAATTTGCTAAAAAAATGTATCTTTGAGGGAAAACCACCAAAAAACTATGAACGGAACATTAAATAAAGTGATGCTTATTGGCCATTTAGGAGATGATGTAAAAATGCATTATTTTGACGGCGGAAATTGCATCGGACGTTTTCAACTGGCTACAAACGAGGTTTATATTAATAAAACAACCAATGAAAAAATAACCTCGACAGAGTGGCATAATTTAGTTGTACGCAATAAAGCGGCTGAGATTTGTGAGAAGTATTTATCTAAAGGAGATAAAATATATATAGAAGGACGTATCAAATCGCGCCAATGGCAGGCAGAAGATGGTACAACCAAATATACCACAGAAATTCAGGTTACCGAGTTTACTTTCTTGACTACCAAAAAAGAAACTGGAAATCATAAACCAAATCACGATTCAGAATCCGCAAAAAGTACTAACTTTGACGCGACTAGCGAAGGCTTGCCTATTAATGACCTGCCTTTTTGATTGTTTAACTAATCTTTTTTAATTTGGACCCAGAGCCCAGTTTACTCTTTTCTACAAATTTAGACATCAATTTAATTATTGGTTTTGTCGGAATATTTATTTTGCTGTTTCTGTCGGCAATCGTTTCAGGTGCCGAAGTGGCGCTTTTTTCACTATCTCAAAAAGACATTGACGATGCTTTGAATGAGAATCTTTCGAAAGGAAAAATTATTTCAAACCTTTTAGATAAACCCAAAAAATTACTTGCAACATTGTTAGTTGCCAATAACTTTTTGAATATTGGCGTAGTTATTTTGTTCTCGTTTGTTGGGCAAAATCTCTTTAACAACATAGACTCGCCAGTTTTAAAGTTTATTTTAGAAGTAATTTTAGTTACTTTTCTGATTTTGTTATTCGCCGAGGTTTTGCCTAAAGTTTATGCTAGTCGAAACAATATAAAGTTTGCAAAACGCATTGCTTATCCAATCGCTATTTTAGATAAATTGCTATCGCCTATAAGTTTGCCCATGCGTAGTATCACATTATATTTGCAGAATAAACTAGGGAAACGAAAGAATAGTTTTTCGATAAATCAGCTTTCGCAAGCATTAGAATTGACAGATTCTGAAGGAACATCAAGCGAAGAACAAAAAATATTAGAAGGAATTGTTTCTTTTGGAAATACAGATACAAAGCAAGTTATGAGTCCTAGGATTGATATTTTTGCATTAGAAATATCAGAATCATTCACTTCAATTTATCCAAAAATAATTGAAAAAGGGTTTTCAAGAATTCCCGTTTATAAAGATAATATTGATCAGATAGAAGGAGTTTTATTCGTTAAGGATTTATTGCCTCATATTGATAAAAAAGAATTTGACTGGACAACCTTGATGAGAGAAGCTTTTTTTGTTCCTGAGAATAAAAAATTAGACAATCTGTTAAAGGATTTTCAAAGTCTTAAAAGCCATTTGGCAATTGTCGTAGATGAATATGGAGGAACGTCAGGTTTAGTTTCCTTAGAAGATGTAATCGAAGAGATTGTTGGGGATATAAGCGACGAATTTGATGACGAGAATTTGAATTTTTCTCAGATCGATGAAAAGAATTTCCTTTTTGAAGGAAAGATTAATATGAAAGATTTCTACAGAATCATTGATGTTGATGAAGATGTCTTTGAATCGCATAAAGGAGAAGCGGAAACACTGGCAGGTTTTATTTTAGAAATTCTGGGTAATTTCCCTAAAAAAGATCAAAAAGTAGCTTTTGAAAACTGCATTTTTACAATAGAAACGGTGGACAAAAAGCGTGTAAAACAAATTAAAGTAACAATAGAATAAAATGCTTAAAAGAATACTTTCGATAGCGACAATTTTACTGGCATTGACCGTATTGAGTTGTAAAGATGATGTAGTGCCAAAGCCGGCAAGTTTCCTGCGATTAGATTATCCCGAAGCAAAATATGTGAATTTTGAGAATAATTGCCCGTTTAGTTTTGAAATGAACGAAGGCGCAATTATTAAAGGTGAAAAAGATTGCGGATTTGCGATTACATATCCTAAAATGAAAGCAACAATTTATTTGACATATAAGCCCGTAAACGGCGATATTCAGAAATTGCTTAAAGATGCTCAAAAACTAACCTATGAACACGTTATTAAAGCTGACGATATCTTAGAACAACCGTATTTAAACCCGAAAAAAAAGGTTTATGGTATGTTTTACCAAGTTGACGGAAATGCGGCTACAAACTCTCAATTTTACGTTACTGACAGTACAAAACATTTTATAACAGGATCAGTTTATTTTTATGCTAAACCCAATTTTGATTCTGTTATGCCAGCGGCAAGTTATATCAAAAATGATATGCAAAGGCTTATGGAAACTTTGAAGTGGAAATAAAAAAAAACAAAAAGCAGCTCAAATGAGCTGCTTTTTGTTTTTTTTCAGATTACAATAATTTTAATTCTCTACACTTTCGATTACTCTAATACGTGTCACAATCAAATTACCATACTTTTCAACATCTTCTTTTGTCCAGTTGTATTCTTTTCCTTTAGATCTTTTGTCAAAGTTCCAATCAATAGGTTCTTTTACATAAATATAGATATTTGCATGTTTTCTTCCTATAACTTTATGTTTTGATTCTTCAGGACTTAAAAAGAAAAATGAGAAAAAAGAATGTCCCTCTTCATTATTACCAAAAGCTGTTTTTATCTCTGGTTTTATCTCTTTTAATACCTCTTTTAATGGTTTATTAATAAACTGCTGTTGATTTACCTTTAGTTTATATGCATCATCAGTAGTTTGAACCATTTGTTGTGCCTGACAACCATAAGAAATTAAAAATAATAGCATCGCTAAAGTTTTAAATATATGTTTCATTTTTTTTTAAATTTAGAGTTAATTACAAGGTGTTAAAGTGTAAATTTCAGAACCATCAGGGTTTTTAGATTTTTCAACTTCAATAGCTTTAAATTCCCCATTAGTTTGTTGTTTAAGTATGGTGAAACCATAAGTATATTGATGTAAAACATACGACATAGCCATAGTCTTGCCCTCAATACTTGATCCCGTATAAGTTACCAGTCTTTGCATTTCATCAAATAAAACATCTGGAAATTCAGGATTCATACCTGGCAATTGGTCAGCAGGATATTCATTTACAAAACTCTGCGCAGCTCTCAAGTCACCAATAACTATGGCATAAGTATCTCCATTGGTAAAAACAAAACTGGTGGTAAAATTAGTGCTTTTCTCATTCAACTTTACCGCAGCATAAATATCTCCCGCAGATATAGGGCCGTTATTTGGGTGATTATGCAAACCCGCAAAAGCACCTGGCAAAGTTGTATTAGTAACAACGTTAACTGGACCTCCACTATTCATAGGAGATTGTGTCACCTCACTGCTGGCACCTCTTCCTAATGTAATACTATGCTCTAATCCATCTGTACTTGCATTCATAATCGTATTTTTGGCTGACAAGTAATCACTATCCTGAGAAATAAGCGTCGTTTTTTTTGAAATTTCACAAGGATCTGGAAAAGGATCAGAATTACCTTCTCCGCCTCCATACGTATTATTATAGTCATCCAAACTATTCCAGCCCCACTTTACCAACAACCACTCAGGGTCATTTGGGTCAAACACCCAAACCCAATTACTACAAGTAGTATAGGTACCAACTGTGACCATATAAGAGCAAACCCATTTTGCTGTTACATTATTACCTTTTCTAGGAGTACTTATTCTTTTTCCCTTTTCATACTTTCCAGAATATAAAATTTTATTTTTACTATTTTGCAATGTTAAATAGCCAGAATAATCAGAATCAACTTCGTAAAAATTAAACTCTTTATTTTTATTGTCAAACGATAAATCTTTTGTAGTAATAACAATCGTGTATACTTTATAGGCTCCATTCTTGTCTTCCATAAACAATAGCCTCATATGCGTTTTATAAGAACTATCATCTACAACATTTGTTGAAGTATTTGCTACAAGTACTAAAGGTACTTCTACCACTTTGCCTTCATCTCCATACGTTACAAATGCATTCTTCCAATCTATTTCTTTTGTATAATCTAATGCTTGTAGTTTAGGCTTATTGATTTCTAGCCATTTCTTCGCATTTGCAACTGAACCAGATTCAGTATCCAATCCAACTTCTTCATTTTGGCAATTCAATAAAAGTAAAAAAACAAAAAGAGAAGTAATGATTTTTAATTTGTTATTCATAATTAAAATATAAGAATTATCGCGAGATTTCAAATGTAGATTTTTTTTCTTACAAATTAAAAATAAATAATTGGTTTTCATATTTCATAAAAAAGGCATTCACCACAAGCTAGACTGCCCTTTTTATGTTTAAAATCGTCTTGTTTAAGACTTAATATTGGAAACCTTATACGTTTTTCCGTCTCCTGTTGCCTGAACTGTTTTAGTTAGGTTTTCTTGGTTTTGAACCGTTTTGTCAAATACAACAGTAGCTGTTTTTTTATCAAAATCAACAGTTGCTTTTTCTACTCCGTCAAGATTAGATAATTCTTTTTCGATTGTTTTAGCACATCCCATTGCGCAAGTCATTCCTTCGATTGTAAAACTTGCCGTTTGTACATTTTCAGCAGCAATTGCTTTATGTTCTTTTGGAGCTGTTGTTTCGCTTTTTATATTAGCCAGATTTTTATCTTCTTCTTTTTTGCAGCTTACAAATAGTAAACTTGCTATTGCTACAGTAGCTACGATTTTTGTAAATTTCATGGATATGATTTTAGTTGTCAAAAAAATATTTGTTGCAAAATTAGCAAAAATCTAGAGGTTAGTTCGTAAAAATATTACAAATTTGTATCAAAATGGTATTTATGGATGCAAAACAATTAAAGTGGGCTTATTTGTTGGTTCTTTCGCTAATTTGGGGAAGTTCTTTTATTTTAATCAAAAGAGGATTGGTGGGATTAACCGCAGTTCAGGTTGGTTCATTCCGAATTATTTTTGCAGCCCTTTTTCTATTGATTGTTGGTTTTAAAAGTTTAAAGAAAATTTCGCGTCGTCAATGGAAATTTGTTGCTATAACTTCGCTTTTCGGAACTTTTACTCCAGCCTATCTTTTTGCTATTGCAGAAACCCAAGTTGATAGTTCGATTGTGGCTATTTTAAATTCGCTTACACCTTTAAATACATTAGTTTTTGGGGTTCTTGTATTTGGAATACAATTTCAAAGAAGACAAGTTTTAGGTGTTTTCGTTGGTTTTATTGGGTGTTTGTTATTGGTCTTAAGTGGTGCTTCATCACATCCAGGGCAAAACTATTATTATGTTATTCTGGTTGTAATTGCAACGCTTTGTTATGCAATAAACGTCAATTTAATTAAGAAATATTTATCCGATTTGAATTCGCTGAGCATAACAACAGGAAATTTTGCTGTTTTGTTTTTGCCCGCATTAATCATTTTAAGTACAACAGATATTTTTCATAAAATAAGCTTTGAAGCCACTGAGCATTCCATTTTTTTCGTGATGATTTTGGGAGTTTTAGGAACCGGAATAGCTAATGTTGTTTTCTTTAAATTAATCCAAATGTCGTCGCCTGTATTTGCAACATCAGTGACGTATTTAATTCCGATAGTAGCATTTTTCTGGGGATTGTTAGACAATGAAATGCTAACACCAATTCAGTTTTTTGGAGCGTTTATTATTTTGATAGGAGTTTATTTATCGGCTAAAAAATAACTTTTAGTTGTGAAATGTGAAATGGTTTTTGGGAAATGTCATTTGTAAATGATAAAGAATGTCACCCTGAGCGAAGTCGAAGGGCGCGTCAATAGGAACGGGCTTCGACTTCGCTCAGCCTGACAGATTAATATTTTTAAATGAAAATTCTTACTTTTTTGAATATTTTTTGATATCTTCGTAATCCTAATAGTTAAGATTATGAACTCAGAAAAAAAAGATTGCCCGTGTGGTATGGTGGCGGTATTGGAAACAACCGTAACGCTTTCTTAACAGCGTAGGACACCTTAGCTATGCGGGTTTTATGTATCCCTAAAGTTAAGAATTATGAGTACAAGCACCCTTTCAAAAGAAACAGAATTAAGATTAGCTGATTTTTTCAACAATTCTGTAGATGCTAAGTTTATGGCAAAAACAATTCGACAAGTAAATTATATGCTTGTTTTAAGCTTAATGCGAGATTGTGAAACCCTGGTGATTGATAAAAGAAACCTTGAAAACGGCTTTTATTGGTTGAATGAATTAGCAGAAATTCTAAATCCCTATTTAAATGTTGAATGATTAAACAAGAAAGGCTGTCAATTACGACAGCCTTTCTTGTTTTTTTACATGTCACCCTGAGCGAAGTCGAAGGGCGCTCCAATTAGAACCGGGCTTCGACTCCACTCAGCCTGACAAAAAAACTGCATAAAAAAAGCTTTGTCAAAGTTTAAAACTTTGACAAAGCTTCTAAAATCTTAGAACCTTAGCAACTTAGTGTCTCAGAGCCTTTGTTACTTTGAACCTCTGCACCTTTGAACCTTTTTATAAAAAATCTGCATCAGAAACTCCTTCATTGATCTTAATATCAGACATTTTAATATCCAATTCAAAACCTACATTTTGAACCAAATTAAAAGGAACTTTTATGCCTTTTACTTCTTTATAGTCATTGAAGTTTGTGATTTGTGTAGATGATTTTCCGCCTTGCTCTCGGACTTTAGATTCTGCTACTTTTAGGCCAGATTTAACATCGTAGAAATAAGTAGTTTTGCCATCTTTTATTGCATAAGCATCGCTGCCGTTTATAGGTTCGATTCTGTCTACTTTTAAATCGGTTCTTTTTACCAGTTGCAATTCTTCAAAAGGAGCGGCATTTGCTTTCATTTCTTTAAGATCATCACCTTCAAGATTTTTGCGTTGACCTTGTTGTTCAATATAAGCGCCTTTTTCGTTGACAACTTGTTTCATTAAATTCATAGTTCCCATAGCAAGAGAAACCATCATTTTTCCTTTTGAATCTAATTTAGAAGTAAAAGTTAAAGGAGAAGGAGCTTGAGGAACGGTAGTTGTTCCGTTCATCGCCAATGTTTTTACTGTAGAAACGGCTTTTTCTCCGCCAATTGCTTTAAGATAATTTTCAAAAACAGTTTTTGCTGTAATTTCAGCAGAAACTTTTTTTGTTGTAGCCGGTTTTTCAACAGGATTTCCATATCTATCAAAATAATAAATAGGAATTTGTGTTTTTTCTAAACCAGGAATTACATCCGTGCCTTTTCCAACAATAACAACTCGCATATTATCTAATAAGAAATACTTGTTTGCTACACGATAAATATCATCAGCAGTAACATTGTTTATGGTCTGAATGTATTTTTCGTAGAAATCAGCAGGAAGCTTTTCTGTTTCGATATTTAAGGCGTATCGGGCAACAGCTTGTGGCTTTTCAACTTGCATTACAAATCTACCAATGTATCCTGCTTTTACGTTTTTTAGAACATCTTCAGAAACTTTTTCAGTTCTGATTCGTTTTATTTCTTTTATAAATTGAACTACAGCGCTATCCGTAACGGTGTTTCTAACTGCTGATGAAGCTTTAAATTTATTAGTATATTTTCCGCTTCCAATACTTGAGCTGGCGCCGTATGTCCAGGCGTGTTGCTCGCGTAAATTCATGTTTAGGTAACTATTAAAATCTCCTCCCAAAATTTGATTCGCAATTACTGCGGGGAAAAAATCAGGATCACTCATTTTTAAATTAACAATATTTACTAATGAAATTTCAGACTGAACTGCGTTTGGAACATCTACAAAATCAATTTGAAGTTTTGAAACATTTTCCGGATTTGGATAAGTGCTTTTTGGAGCTGCTTGTTTTTTCCAACCTCCAAAAAGTTTTTCTACTGTTTCTTTTGTTTCTTTAAATTTAATGTCTCCAATAATTACTAAGTAAGCATTTTCAGGAACAAAATAGGTTGCATAATTAGCCTGAACATCTGCAAGAGTAACATTTTTTACGGTTTCTTCAGAAATATATTCTCCGGCTGGATGGTTTCTTCCAAAAGCTAAAACATCAACTACACGATTTGCAATTGCAGGAACACTTTTTTCATCAGCTTTAAGGCCTTCAAGTAATTTTGCTTTTTCTTTATCAAATTCAGTTTGTGTAAAATTAGGTTGCAAAGCTCCTTCGGCTAAAAGTTCTAAAACACGTCCCGAATATTTAGAAAGCGAGCTTGCATAAGCGCCTTGCGATGTAAAATTGATATTTGCGCCGTAAAAATCAATCTCTTCATTAAAAGCTTCTTTATTAGTTTTTTTGGTTCCGTTACCAATTAAGCTGCTTGTTAATTCGTCAACACCTTTTTTGTTTCCTTCTGTAAAAGGAGCGTTATCCAGCGTAAGATTAAAGCTTACTCGTGGTAATTTATGATTTTCAACGACCAAAACTTTCATGCCATTTGCCAAAACAAAAGTTTGCGGTTTTTTGATGTTGACTACTGGCGAAGCGCCTGGTTTTGGTTGTGGACGATTTTGTGCTTGCATAATTCCAGTCAGGAATAAAAGGATTAAAAATGTATATAATTTTTTCATGATTCGATAGACTTAGTTTTGAGCTTTGGTTGAAGGAATGTAATCTAAAATTAAACGCTGATTTGGATTTAGATACTTTTTAGCAACTTCCCTGATTTCTTCTCTTGTAATAGAGTGATAAAGGTCAATTTCAGTGTTAATCAAATTTACATCTCCATAAAGTAAGTAGTAAGAAGCCAGATTTTCAGCAATTCCTTCTACACTTGAGTTGGCATTTACAAAGTTGTTATCGAATTTATTTTGTAATTTTTCGTAATCTTTTTCAGAAATCAAATCAGTTTGGATTTTTACGATTTCTTCGTCCATTTCTTTCAGAATATCGGCCGTAGTGTTGGGAGCCATTGGCAAACCGTACAAAATATACATTCCGTAATCTTCCTGACTAAATCCTACAGCTCCAATTTGAAGTGCCATTTTTTTGTCATCGACTATTTTTTTGTACAATTTAGAGCTTTTTCCATCACTTAAATAAGACGAAATCAAATCCAGAACTCTTGCGTCTCTTGTTTTCATCGAAGGTGTTCTGTAAGAAGCAACAATCATCGGAATTTGAATATTCGGATCTTCATAAGTTGCTCTTATAGTTTGATTTATTGGTTCTTCGACAAAGGTTTGTTTTTTTACTTCTTCGCCTCTCGGGATTGTGGCAAAATATTTCTGAATCCATTCTTTTGTTTTTGTTTTGTCGAAATCTCCGGCAACGACTAAAACAGCATTATTTGGAGTGTAGAATTTTTTATTAAAAGCTTTAAATTCTTCCAGAGTTGCAGCATCCAAATCTTTCATTGAGCCAATAGTTGTCCAGCGATACGGATGATTTTTGAACATGTTTTTCTTAACCTCCGGAAGAATATTTCCGTAAGGCTGATTGTCGTAGCGTGTTCTTTTTTCTTCTTTTACGACTTCATTTTGTGTATCAACTCCAATTTGATTGATAATTGGATGCATTAATCGTTCAGATTCCATCCATAAACCAAGTTCCAGACTATTTGATGGGAATACTTCATAGTAGTAAGTTCTGTCATCAGAAGTGTTGGCATTATTTACTCCTCCATTTGCGGTAACGATTTTCATCCATTCACCACGTTTTATATTTTCGGTTCCTTCAAATAATAAATGTTCAAAGAAATGTGCAAAACCAGTTCGGTCAGGACGCTCATCTTTTGATCCTACGTGATACATTACTGAGGTTATCACAACCGGAGCCGATGGATCGTTATGCAAAATAACATGCATACCGTTATCTAAATTATATTCTTCAAAAGCTACCTTTTGAGCATGAGCTACTCCGCCGAGCATTAGTGCTGCACTTAACATCATTATCGAATTTTTCATAAAGATTAATAATTTTTATTTACCTAGAGTATGTAGGTAGCCAAGAGTTGATTATAGTTACATCAAAAATAACTTTTTTTAATTATCATTTAAGGATTCGGGTTTGTTTTCATTATACTTTAACAGTATTATACACCTAATTGATCTTTTTTAATGTGTGAAACGCTTTGAAAAACAGACGTTAAAGTGAAATGAATATTTTTAGAATAAGAGATTGCACAGTAAATTATTAATTGTATATTTGCAACCTTAAAAATCAATAAATCAATTTGGTATGTATGCAATCGTAGAGATAGCAGGGCAACAATTCAAAGTAAGCAAAGACTTAAAGGTTTATGTTCACCGTTTGGCTAATGAAGAAGGTTCAAAAGTTTCTTTTGACAAAGTTCTTTTATTAGACGATAACGGAAATGTAACTTTAGGCGCCCCAGCTATAGAAGGTGCTTCAGTAGAAGCTAAAGTGTTACAACACTTAAAAGGAGATAAAGTTATCGTTTTCAAAAAGAAAAGAAGAAAAGGATACAAAAAAAGAAATGGTCACAGACAATATCTTACTCAAATTGTAATTGAAGGTATTACTGCAGCAGGAGGAACTAAAAAAGCAGCAGCTAAAAAAGCAGTTGTGGCAGAAGAAGTAGCTACTGAAGAAGTAGAAGCTCCTAAAGCTAAAAAAGCAGCTCCAAAAGCAAAAAAAGAAGCTACTAAAGAATAATAACAATATTTAAACTCATACGTCATGGCTCACAAGAAAGGTGTCGGTAGTTCGAAGAATGGTAGAGAATCAGAATCAAAACGTTTAGGCGTTAAGATTTTTGGAGGTCAAGCTGCTATTGCTGGGAACATCATCGTTAGACAAAGAGGTTCAAAACATAATCCAGGTGAGAACGTTTACATCAGTAAAGATCACACACTACACGCAAGAGTAGCTGGAGTTGTTAAGTTCCAAAAGAAAAAAGATAACAAATCTTATGTATCTATCCTTCCATTCGAAGCATAATCATTAGACTACTTATTACAAAACCCGTTCTGAAAAGAACGGGTTTTTTGTTTTATATAGAATATTAATTATTTGTATTTTTGGTTGGATTAATCCATTCAAATTTTGAAAAAAATAGTTTTCCTTTTATTTCTTTTTTGTACAAATCTGTTTGCAAAAGAAATTCATCCCACAGAACAAACAGCAAGATTAAATGATTCTCAAAAAAAAGATATTATACGAATTTGCCGTCTTACAAAAAAGCGGTTCTGATGCTAATGTATATTGGCAAAAGCACAAGAATCAGTTTTCTGCCCTAAATGATACAGTAAGAAACCAATTAGCGAATGAAATTTACACCAATTCTCATATAGTCTATGTTCCGGTAAAAAATTCTGCTGTTCAATTATGGATGCAAACGCAATCTCTGACCAATTGGATGTTGTATCTCGCTGCATTTATTGCAATCTGTTCAATAATAGGTTTGTTGCGCAATTATTGGAATTCATTGATAAATATCCTGATAAAACAGTTTGCACCTTTATTTAGACTTTTGTTTTCTGCAATTTTATTAACATACGAACTGTTGTTAGTGGGTGTTGCATGTGTTGTTTGGGGGTGTTTTATAAAAGAAATGACATTGCGTACCATAGTAATCCATACTGGTTTGTTTTTGTTGTGGAGTCAGTCGACAGCAATTTTTACCGGGAAGTATTTAGTACAGAAATATATTTTTGAAATAAAGAATAATTTCTGGGGAAATGATAAATGGGAAACAGTAAAAACAATTTGCCTGCCTGCTATTATAGTTACTGTGGCTCTGTTTTATCTTTTGTATAAAATTCCGGAGGATACCTTGTATAATTATGAAATTGTTGTAGCTGCAATGGCGGCAATTTGTGCTTTGCCTTTTTGGCGAATCTTAGAGAAATATATGTATCCAATTCTTATACCATATAAAGAGAAAGATGCTTTTATTGAAAGAAGTGTTTATTCGCTCGCAGCATGTATTGTTTTGGCGTTAATTATTGATGGTTTCCTTATTTGGCAGTATAATATGATTTTTTCGTATGTAATAACAGCCTTAACGAGCTTGCTAATTATATCATTTTTGCTGTTGTCGCTTAAGGATAACTATAAACGTAACTACAAGAATTACTATTATTTGTCATTTGTGGCAACTCTCTTTTTTGTGGCTGTTTTGTTTTATAGTTTTCATATTCATTCAACTGAAATGATCTGGACCTCGTTAATTGGAGTAAGTATTTTTATAGTGATTAAATACTGGGAAATCCCTACGTTTTTCTTCAGTTGGAAAAGAAGTACCACCTGGACTTGGGGATTTTTAGGAATGGCAGTCTTATTGTGGTTATTGGCAAAAGGTATTCTGTGTGTTTCCGGGATGCTGTATTTGTAGTTTTTAGGTTTGTTTTGTTCTTTTGAAGCTTCCGAGTTGAAAAAAAACCTTTGTCAAAGTTTTAAACTTTGACAAAGGTCTATGTTGTTTTGTTATGAACGAATACGATCCAGAATTGGAATTTGGAATTTAAAAAATTGAAATTTTAAACCTTTTATTCTTCAGTATCTTTTGTCTCTTCTAAGTTATTAGATTTTCTTCCCAATTTTATTTTCGGATTGTCTTGCGTTCCTGTAACAGTTAACGGGATTCCAAATATCCCAAGAGGAGGTAAGCCTAAACGCATTTTTAAGTTCAGTTTTCCGTCTAAGCTTGTTGTGCCTTCAATTCTAGGTCTGAAACCTGCGAATTTAAACTTAAAGCGTTCTACGGTCATGATATTGTTTTTGATGGTGGTTTTAATATCAACTTTAGATAGATCCGGATTTTTCATGGCTTCAGAGCTGGTTTGCTTACTTACAGCGTTGAACATTTTAAGACCTCTTACTTTTACGTCTTTTATAGAAAGTGTTCCTCCGCCAACTAACGATGGATAAACAGGATCCATATTGGCATTTAAACGACCTTTTAATTGGTAGTCTACAGAAACAATTCCTTGTGCTTTTTCGGCAGCGCTTGCCATTTTTCTAAAAACGTCAATCTCATTATAAGCTCTTTTAATATCAAAATCTGATGCTTTAATGGCATAATCAAAATTCGCTTTTTTAGGCGTTACCGCTTGATAATTTGCGTTCATAGAAACAGCGCATCCAATTAAATTGAAGCCTGTGTTTTGCATGCTTAGTTTGCCTTTGTTCATGCTTAGATTTCCAACCGCATTTAGAAGGTTTAATTTGTCAAAATATACTTTTTGAGCATTGGCAACAAATTGTAAGTTCAGATTGGCTGGGATAATAATAACTCCTTTTTGTGCAGGTTGAGCTGCTGTTTCTGTAGCCGAAGTGTTTGTTGAAGTGCTGGACATAAACTCATCAACATTAATATATCGTGATGTAACTTTAAAAGCACCTTTTAAAACACCAGTATTTGTGGTTGCATAATTAAAAACATTTTGCAGATAACCATTCATTTTAAAATCAGATTGCCCGTAAGCAGCCAAAAAGTTATTGAATGACATTTTATCCTGATTGATCTTGAATATTCCTTCTTTAATGATGAATTTCTTAGGAAGATATTCTGATGCTATGCCAATATTTCTAAGTTCAAGTGTTCCTTTATTATAAAGCTTGCGGTAATTTCCTTTTTCGGCATCGCTTTGTTTACCTTTCAAAACCAAATCGGCTTTTACAAAACCATCCAAATCAAGTCCTTTTTGAGAGAAAACTTTATAGATTTTATTGACATCCAATTCTCCTTTTGCTTTGATGTTGTAAGTCAGATCGCTAAAATTGCTTAAATCGGCCTCTACAAAAACAGGTTTTCCTTCAAAAGTAAATTGAGTTGGTTTTAAACTTACTTTCAAATTATCAAAAGTTCCTTTTTGATTCTCAATTTTAGATTTTATAGTAATATTGGTAATTGGATTAGGATAATATGGGGTTTTTAAATAACCGTTTTCCAGGTCGATAACTCCATTTGTAACAGGAAGAAGTTTGTTTTTCGGGTCAAATTTTCCGTTTGCTTTTACATCTCCTGTCAGATTTCCTTTTAGAACGATATTAGGAATTCCGAGTGCCTGCATTAATTTTCCAAGATCAATTTTAGCCTTAAAATCGGCATTAATGTCTGGCGTATTTATGCCTTTAACATAGAATTTCGATTTTAAATAATCTTTATTGATGTTTAAAGATAGATTTTTTGCGTCAATAATTGCAAGATCCGGATTTAGAGACGGAACCTTTGTTTTAACTTCTAAATTAAGATTGGAAACCGGAAAAGCACTTTTGTTATAATTGACAAATCCGCTGTCTATTTTTACATCCAGATTAAGATCCGGAGCTATCTTTTGCGAAGCAATATAATCTCCTTTTAAAGTAAAAAGCAAGTTGGTATTTCCTTTTAATTCCGTTTTAGAAAGCCAGGTAATGTATTTTGGAGGAAAAGCGGTAAAAACATCATGAAGATTGCTATTGTCTGATTTTATGACAAAATCCATATTGTAGCCGTCTTTCAGGAAATTGAATTTTCCTTTAAAATCGACCAAAAGTTGATTGATTTTGAGGTTGTTTTGTTGAAAAAAGAAAGATAATGAGTTTACGTTTACTTTTGTAATCAAATCAGCATTAACTTTTTTGTTCATTAAATAAGGTTCGCCTTCATAAACAATATTTAATTTCTCAATTTTTGCTTTCGAGTACAAATCAAAAACAGCTTTATTTAAATCTCCTTTTCCTAAATAATCAAATCCAAAAGCATCAAAATGAACTTTAGTCGATTTGTCATCATAAATTATTTTACTGTTTAAAATTTCAATTCGTTCCAGCTTTAAGGCTGTTTCAGTACTGTCTTTAGGGTTTTCGGCTTGCGAAGATGATTTGTAAATGTTATAATTTGCTTCTCCTTTTTCGTTTACTTTTACATTAATAAAGGAATCAGATAAATAAATCTGGTCAATTTTTACCGCTTTGCTAAAAATCAAACTAGCTATATTTATTCCGAAAGAAACCTCTTTGGCTGTGATGAATTTTTCGTTTTTATACGGAGCAGAACCATTAAGGCTTAAGTCGTTTAAAGTTAGTGTTAAAGACGGAAAATGATGAAAAAACGAAACCGAAACATCAGAATAATTCAATTCTGCGCTAAGTTTTTCGTTAGCAGTTTTCTTAATTTGATCTTTTATTTGATCTTCAAAAACAATAGGAGTCAGGAAAAGTAATCCTATAATAGCAACAAAAGTAATTCCCAGGTATTTAGCCGTTTTTAATAAAATAGACTTTGTTTTATTTGTAGACATAGCAAATTGTGATATTTATAGGTAAAATGTAAATCGAGTTTTATAAAAGATTATTATCCGTGTACGGTTTCGTTTTTTCCGTAATTAGTAATAATTGAGCCTTCATATTCAATCCATTCTTTCCATCGTTTGTCGATGTCGATATTATCCTGATATTTTCTGGCAAATCCTAAAAAAGTAGTATAATGTCCAGCCTCAGAAATCATTAAATCACGATAGAATTTGGCTAATTCTTCATCTTTTATGTTTTCTGAAAGCACTTTAAAACGCTCACAGCTTCTGGCTTCAATCATGGCCGAAAATAATAAGCGGTCACATAGCGCGTCACGTCGGCTTCCGTCTTTTTTCATGAACTTGAAAAGTTCATTTACATAATGGTCTTTTCGTTCGCGTCCTAAAGTAAGGCCGCGTTTTTTTATAACATCATGAACCATTTGTAAATGTTCCAGTTCTTCTCTCGCAATTACAAGCATTTCGGTCACTAATTCCTCCAATTCAGAATTATAAGTAACAATACTGATTGCATTTGAAGCTGCTTTTTGCTCACACCAAGCATGATCTGTAAGGATTTCCTCGATATTTGACTCTACTATATTTACCCAACGTGGGTCTGTGGCTAGTTTTAATCCTAACATAATTTATCAGAAATTTGTATTCTGCAAAATTAGTCATTTTTACGACCAAAAATCAGGAAATATCGTGCAAATGAGCGTAAAAAAGCATTATTTTGTATATTGAAAACAATGAAAATGAATCAAGCGAAAAAACTATTAATTATTGGATTTGTCTGGCCCGAACCAAATTCGTCTGCGGCTGGTGGCAGAATGATGCAATTGATCTCCATTTTTAAACAAAACGGATTTGAGATTACATTTGCAAGCCCGGCTTTGGATAGTGATTTTATGGTCGATTTATCTGAATTTGGAGTAGAGAAAAAGTCAATTGAACTCAATAATTCCAGTTTTGATGATTTCATTTTAGCACTAAATCCTGATGTCGTTTTATTTGATCGTTTCATGATCGAAGAGCAATTTGGTTGGCGTGTTGCCGAGAATTGTCCAAAAGCAATTCGTTTATTAGATACCGAGGATTTGCATTGTTTAAGAACAGCAAGGCAAAAGGCTTTTAAAGAAAATAGAGCTTTTGAATTAATTGATTTATTATCTGAGGAAGTTGCAAAGCGAGAAATTGCTAGTATTTTAAGATGTGACTTGTCTTTTATCATTTCAGAATTTGAAATGAAAATCTTAAAAGAGGTTTTTAAAATCGATTCAGATTTGTTGTATTATTTGCCATTTTTGGTTTATGAAATGTCTGAATTAGATCTTTTGAAATTACCTTCATTTGAAGAACGTAAGAATTTTGTTTTCATCGGGAATTTTCTTCATGAGCCCAATTGGAATACTGTTCAATATTTGAAAGAAACAATTTGGTCTTCAATCAAAAAGCAGTTTCCGGAGGCTGTTTTAGAAGTTTATGGAGCTTATCCTTCACAAAAAGTATTGCAATTGCATCAGCCTAAAAATGGTTTTTTTATTATGGGAAGAGCAGCAGATGCTAATGAAGTAGTTAAAAATTCACGCGTTGTTCTGGCTCCAATTCGTTTTGGTGCGGGTTTAAAAGGTAAACTACTAGAAGCCATGCAGTGTGGTACGCCAAGTATGACATCTACAATTGGTTCTGAAGCGATGCATGCAAGCTTGCCATGGAATGGTTTTATTACTGATGATGTTGAAGTGTTTGCAAAAAAGGCGATTGAGTTGTATCAAGATGAAAATTTATGGAAACAAGCGCAAAAAAATGGTATTGCAATCATCAACGAATGTTATCAGCTAAGTAAATATTCAACAGCTCTGATTACAAAAATAAATTCATTACTGAATGATTCTGAAAATCATCGTTTACAGAATTTTATGGGAAGTTTATTGCAATATCATACTTTAAAAAGCACTAAATATATGTCAAAATGGATCGAGGCTAAAAATAAAAATTAAGCCCCCATTTTTCCAAAACCTACCGTTTCGCGATACAATTGTGGCGAAACATCGGCATTTGTTTTAAAAAATCGACTAAAATAATGTTCGTCATCATAACCTAATTCATAAGCGATTTCTTTTACCGTTTTGTTGGTCATATATAATTCTCTTTTGGCTTCAATTATGATTCTTTCGGCAATTAAATCTGTTAGGGTTTTGTTGAAATAATTTTTAGATATTTTGGCCAGGGCTTTCGCCGAAATATTCAGCATGTCTGCATAGTTTCCGGCAGAATGTTTGGTTTTGAAATTATCTTCAATTGCGTCTTTTAGATTTTGAAGTATAAAAGGTTCTTTACTATTTGGAACCGATTTCATTTCTTCCAATTGCTGATTTTTTAATCTTGAAGCTGTAATTAAAAATATCTTTAAATAAGAAACCAGTGATTCATATTGTGCCAAATCAGAATTCTGAATTTCTGTTTTCATCTGATCCAAAACCATTTTAAAAGTAGCAGAAGCTTCATCAGTAATTTTAACAAATGGCGGTTGATAGACATTATTAAATAAAACGCCGCTGCAGGAAACCTCTTTTTGATGCATATGTATGCAATAGAAGTCCGGATGAAAATGAATTGCAATGCCTTCAATTGGTTCGCTTACACAAAGCATAAAAGGCTGATAAGGTGAAAAGGCGAGGAGTGAGTTTTCTTCAAAATGATGTTCGGCAAAATCAGCTTTTACTTTTCCTTGTCCTTTGGTAACCCAAATTAAAGAGAAAAAATTGTTGCGTTGCAAATGATCAAAATGGCTGTTATCACCAAAAGGAAGTAGTTTGAAAGCCAGATTGCCGGTTTGCGGATTTATCAACGTAAAAACATTCTGATTGCTCATAATAATTGTGTTTTAAAAACATAAAGATAGTCACGAATAAATTCACAACTATCTTTAAGTATTTTTTTGTTTGAATTACTTTTGAAGTTCTAAACTTGGAACTGCAGGGAAATCAATTTCTGTGTTCGCAGTATTATTAAAATAGTTGGTTAGAACATTTAGTGCTACATGTGCTACAGTTTCGGCTAATTCTGCATCTGAAACTCCTGCATTTTTAACAGTATTTACATCTTCATCATTTACCAAACCATTTTTAGTTACCAATGTTTTGGCAAATTGAAGAATGGCTTCTGTTTTTACATCGTTAGAATTTCCTGTTCTTGCGTCTTGCAAAACTTGCGGATCAGTTTTTAGTAATTTTTCTCCAATAAAAGTGTGAGCAGCCACACAGTAATCACATGAATTAGTTTCTGAAACTGTTAAGGCTAATAATTCGCCAGTTTTAGCGCTTAGTTTTCCGTGGCTTAAAGCTCCGCTTAAATTTAAATATCCTTCTAATACTGCAGGAGAATTTCCCATTGTTCTCATCATGTTCGGAACCACTCCTAATTTAGCTTGTACAGCGTTGAATAAATCTTTTGTTTTTCCTGTTACTTCTTCTGGGTTTAATGCTGTTAATCGTGTCATTTTGTTTGATTTTTAAAGTTGTTTTTATTTGTTGTCTTTTGACATTACAAAGATGCAACGGTGGCAGATTTTAGAACATGGAGAATTTACGCCATGTAATGGATAATTTTCCCTGCCTGTTTTTTTTTTAGGAGCTAATCCCGCTATTCGTTACAATCTTTTGCTTTTTAAAGAAAAAAGCAAAAGGATTTCCACTTCTATCGGGGCTAGGGCAATCGTTTTCATAATAATGTTTTCATTTATTTAGTCATTGCGAGGAACGAAGCAACCACACTAACAATAAGCGCACTTAATGATAACCAAAACACTAGATGTGGCTGTTTCGTTCCTCGCAATGACAAATAGGAATAAAAAAATCCCCGATTATCTTAATAATCGGGGATTTAAATTGTTTACTGTGACTGTAAACTGTAGATTGAGACTATTTCAATAAATCTTCAACAGCCTGAATAGTTGTTGCATGATAACCTGATTTTGCTTTATCGAAAATCTGTTTTGCCCAAACTTTTCCTTCCGGTGTTTTAGCCATTTCTTTATAAAGCATCATTACAGATCCCGTTCTGCTGGTTGAAATTAAAAATTGTTCAATTGCAGGGTAAGTTTTTGTGTATTTGTAACGAATAGATGGAATAAACCATTGACGTTTAATGATAAAATTGCCTCCTTTTGTAAAGTTGAATTCATTGTCAAGATCTTCCATTTCTTTTGGAGTAATATCTGTTGGAAGATGATCTATAAAATACTGTTTTTCTGTTGTTGTCGTAATTTTTTGACTCAATCCTTTTACGCCGGTTTCTCTCCAGCTTTTTTGGATTTTATCAATTACATCAAAATCAGCAGCACTTACAGGTGTTATGTTTGAAGGGATTCCCGGTTTGTAAATCCAATCTTCTAATTTTATTTTATCAGCAAGCACTTTGTCGCCTTTAATAAGATTTTCATTTATATATTTTACAAAATCTTCTGTTGTAATAGATTTGAATGCATGTGCGTCAAAGTAGTTTTTAATGAAAATATCAAATTTTTCACGTCCCACAGCATTTTCAATAACTCTTAAAAATGCATATCCTTTTACATATGGAATTAAACTAATCCCGTCATCAGGATTTCTGCCAGTTAAAGTAACTTTAAGTCTTGTGTCAGGATTTGTATCGCCAAATTCAGCAACGTTATCTACTAGTTCTTTGCGAGTAATAACATTTTGCATGTCAAATTCTTTCTTTCCAAAAATAGCTTCTCCAATACGGTGCTCCACATAAGTTGTAAAACCTTCGTTCAGCCAAATATCATCCCAAGTTGCGTTTGTAACTAAGTTTCCGCTCCAGCTGTGACCTAATTCGTGTGCTAATAAACTCGTTAATGAACGATCTCCAGCAATAACTCCAGGAGTTAAAAACGTTAGATTTGGATTTTCCATTCCTCCATAAGGGAAACTTGGCGGTAAAACCAAAACATCATAACGTCCCCAACGATATGGCCCGTAAAGTTTTTCGGCAGCAACAACCATTTTTCCAAGTTCAGCAAATTCCCAAGCTGCTTTTTTTAGTAAAGAAGGTTCTGCGTAAACTCCAGTTCTGTTGTCGATTGATTGGAATTCAATGTCTCCAACCGCAATCGCCATTAAATAAGACGGAATTGCTTTGTCTTGTTTGAAAGTATAAACTCCCGTATCATTTTTCTTCTGCGGATTTACAGCGCTCATTACGGCTAATAAATCTTTAGGAACGGTAACTTTTGCATTATAAGTAAAACGAATTCCCGGTGAATCCTGACATGGAATCCAGGTTCTAGACCAAACACTTTCTCCCTGAGAGAAAAGAAAAGGTTTCTTTTTATCTGCAGTTTGGGCAGGTGTCAACCATTGTAATGCAACGGCATCTTTAGTAGTGCTGTAGTAAATGTTTACTTTAGTTGTAGTTGGTTCAATGGTAACGTGAAGTGGTTTTCCGTGAAATTCAACGTCTTTTCCGAGTTCAAATTTTGTTTCTTTTTCGTCGTCTCCTAAAGTTACTTTTGTAATGTTTAGTGTGTTTTCGTCGAAAATAATTTCATTTCCTTTACTGGTGTTGTCGATTGTCCACGAAGCTTTTCCTGAAATAGTCTGCGTGTCAAAATCAACTTTAATGTCAAGATCGAGGTGTTTAACTACGGCAAGTTCTGGTTTAGAATAACTATGTTCGTCTACAACGTTGGTTGGTTTTTCTGTTTGGTCTTTTTTCTGGCAGGCTATTGCTGTAAGAAACAAGACTAGAAAGGTTAGTTTTTTCATTTTATAAAGTATTGAATTTGAGGAGGAAAATTAAGCAAAAAATCCCGTTTTGAATAAACAAAACGGGATTTTATTAAATATTACCTTCGACTTAGCTCAGGCTAGCAAAAAAATTATGCCAACATTGTAACCGGGCTTTCGATGTATTGTTTTAATGTTTGTAAGAATTGAGCGCCAGTTGCACCGTCAATTGTTCTGTGGTCACAAGCTAATGATAACATCATTGTGTTTCCAACTACGATTTGACCGTTTTTAACTACTGGTTTCTCAACAATTGCACCTACAGAAAGAATTGCAGAGTTTGGTTGGTTGATAATTGAATTAAATTCAGTAATACCAAACATTCCAAGGTTAGATACTGTAAAAGTACTTCCTTCCATTTCCTGAGGTCCAAGTTTTTTGTTTTTAGCTCTTCCTGCAAGATCTCTTACTGAAGCACCAATTTGAGATAAACTCATAGCATCTGTAAATTTCAATACAGGAACTACTAATCCGTCTTCAACAGCTACAGCTACACCAATATTTACGTGGTGGTTAATGATGATAGCATCTTCTTTCCACTGAGAATTAATTTTTGGGTGTTTTTTCAAGGCTAAAGCACAAGCTTTAATTACCATATCGTTGAAAGATACTTTTGTATCCGGAACAGTATTGATTGTCGCTCTTGCGCCCATCGCTTCGTCCATGCTTACTTCGATCACTAAGTTGTAGTGAGGTGCTGTAAATAAAGATTCTGCTAAACGTTTTGCGATAATTTTACGCATTTGAGAATTTTTGATCTCTTCTGTGAAAACTTCCCCAGCAGGAACAAATACTTTTGGTGCAGCAGGAGCGGCAGTTTCAGCTTTTGGTGCAGCAGAAGTTGCTGTTGCAGCTGGTTGTGCTTGCGCAGATGGAGTAAAGTTTTCGATATCGCTTTTTACGATACGTCCGTTTTCTCCGGAACCTTTAACCTGAGTTAATTGAATTCCTTTGTCAGAAGCGATTTTCTTAGCTAATGGTGAAGCTAAAATTCTTCCTCCGTTTGAAGTTTCAGCAACAGCTTCTATCGCTTTTTCAGCAGCAGGAGCAGTTTTTACTTCTTCAGTTGCAGGAGCACTTGTAGTACCTCCGGCAGTATAATTTGCAGAAATTCCTGAAACATCAGTTCCAGCAGGCCCAATGATTGCTAATAATGAATCAACTGGAGCTGTACTTCCTTCCTGAATTCCAATGTATAATAATGTTCCGGCATTGAAAGACTCAAACTCCATAGTAGCTTTGTCTGTTTCAATTTCAGCTAAAATATCACCTTCAGCAACAGTATCGCCAACTTTTTTCAACCAAGTTGCTACTGTTCCTTCAGTCATTGTGTCGCTCAAACGTGGCATAGTTACCACTACAATACCTTTTGGTAATTCAGTTGCAGCTTTTGCAGGTGCAGCAGTTTCTATTTTTGCTTCTGCAGCTTCAGCTTTTGGAGCTTCTGCGGCAGGGGCAGTACCACCAGTTAAAAGAGTAGAAATATCTTCTCCTTCGTTACCAATGATTGCTAATAATGAATCAACCGGAGCAGTTTCTCCAGCTTGTATTCCGATATGTAAAAGAGTTCCTTCGTTGAAAGACTCGAATTCCATTGTTGCTTTATCTGTTTCAATTTCAGCTAAGATATCTCCTTCGCTAATTTTGTCGCCTACTTTTTTAAGCCAAGTCGCTACCGTTCCTTCCGTCATCGTATCGCTCAAACGAGGCATTGTAATAATTGTTGCCATTGATTTATAGTTTATGAGGTGTAAATGGATAGTCTTCTTGTGCGTATACTACATCGTATAATTGTTGTAATTCAGGATATGGAGATTCTTCAGCAAATTTCACACATTCTTCAACCAAGTCTTTAACTCTTTGGTCAATTGCTTCAATTTCTTCTTCTGTAGCATATTTCTGATCCATAATTACATCTAAAACCTGAGTAATAGGGTCAATTTTTTTGTATTCTTCAACCTCTTCTTTAGAGCGGTATAATTGTGCATCAGACATTGAGTGTCCTCTGTAACGGTATGTTTTCATTTCAAGGAAAGTTGGTCCGTCACCACGACGAGCTCTTTCGATAGCTTCTGTCATTGCTTCGGCAACTTTTACAGGATTCATTCCGTCAACTGGTCCGCAAGGCATTTCGTATCCTAAACCAAGTTTCCAGATATCAGTGTGGTTTGCAGTTCTTTCAACAGAAGTTCCCATTGCATAACCGTTGTTTTCAACGATAAATACAACTGGTAATTTCCATAGCATAGCCATGTTGAAAGCTTCATGTAATGAACCTTGTCTGGCAGCTCCGTCACCAAAGTAAGTCATAGTAACTCCGCCAGTGTTGAAATATTTGTCAGCAAAAGCTAAACCAGCTCCTACCGGAATTTGTCCACCTACGATTCCGTGACCTCCGTAAAAACGGTGTTCTTTAGAGAAAATGTGCATAGAACCTCCCATACCTTTAGATGTTCCTGTAACTTTTCCTAAAAGTTCAGCCATTACACGTCTTGGATCAACTCCCATACCAATTGGTTGTACGTGGTTTCTGTAAGCAGTAATCATTTTGTCTTTGGTCAGGTCCATAGCGTGCAAAGCGCCCGCTAATACAGCTTCCTGTCCATTATATAAGTGTAGAAAACCTCTAACTTTTTGTTGAATGTATAGTGCTGCAAGTTTGTCTTCAAACTTTCTCCAAAGTAGCATGTCTTCGTACCACTTTAAATATACTTCTTTTGTAACTTCTTTCATCTGAATTCTTTCTTTTGCTAAAGTTGTTTGTGTTATCAATTGTTGCCTATAACGCAAAATAGTTTCCTCCCACAAATTTGCGCCCGAAAGGTCGGGATGCAAAAATAAGACTTTCCTATTAAGAACTAAAATTTAAAAGCGACTTTTTGGCTTTTTTTTACAAGAACTTTTTATCAAACATAAATGGGAGTAAATTTTTTAGGGACGATGATTTATAAACTTCACCAATTTCGCCCATAAAATAAATTTCTATGGGGGTGTCTTGTTTGATTTCGTATTCTGCAATTGACTGACGGCAAGAGCCACACGGTGGAATTGGTGCTTTGGTTTGGTTTGTGTCTGAAGCTGCTGTAATGGCTATTTTGAGAATTTTAGCTTCCGGATAAATACTTCCTGCGTGAAAAATAGCTACACGTTCTGCACATAATCCTGAAGGATAGGCTGCATTTTCCTGATTTGATCCCAGAACTATTTTTCCATTATCGAGTAATAAAGCCGCACCAACTCTAAATTGGGAATACGGAGCGTAAGCTTTTTTGCGAATTTCAATGGCTTGGGTCATTAAATCCTGAATGTCTTTTGGTAATTCATTTAAGGTGTCAAAAACTATAAATGATGATGTAATGCTTATTTCTTTCATTTCTTTTTATGGGAAAAAAAATCCAAATTCCTAAATAAATAGAAATTTGGATTGTTAATATTTTTATTGTTTGAATTTAGTAAACTTCATATTTGTCGCCAAAGTTAAACGTTAAAGAAAAACGAAGTGTGTTTTCTAACGGATTTTTAACTTTTGATGCCGAGAATAAATACGAAACGTCAACTTTTACTACATTGTATTTGAAACCGGCTCCAAGAGAAAAGAATTTTTTTGCTCCTTTTTCCGGACTTTCATGATAATATCCTAAACGCACTGCAAAAGCATCCTGATACATATATTCTCCTGCAACACTATAAGTGATTTCTTTTAATTCTTCACTAAAACCACCCGGAGCATCTCCAAATGATTTGAAAATTCCGGAAACCCAACCAATGTTATTGTAGTTTTTATAGTTTATTGCATTTGCCTGTTCTTGCGAAATGTCTCCCGGATCTGTATAATCGCCATCTCCGTTGGCATCGACAGGAGTTCCTGGTCCCGGAGGAGTTGGTACTAAAAGTTTAGTAAATTCAACGCTAAGAGCAAATTTGTTGTAATCATCAAATATAAAATCAAAACCACCACCTAATCTAAGATTTGCCGGTAAAAAGTTGGAACTGATATTGTCGTTATCATAGCTTATTTTTGGTCCAAGGTTTTGCATGTTGAAACCGGCTCTCCATCTTCCGTTAAAATCAGAATAAGCAATTTCTTCAGATTGGTAGAATCCGGCAACGTCTACAGCGAAAGTACCTGAGGCTTTTGCATCGATATCTTCCGAAGCAATTTTCAGGTTAGAACGAATGTATCTTGCGGCTACTGCCATTGAGAATTTTTCGCTGAGTTTCAGAGAGTAAGATCCGTCCAAAGCGAATTCATTTGGAGAAACTATTCTTGGAACTTCATTTGGGTCTCCGGTTGTTCGTAACTCGATATCTCCAAAACCAAAATAACGGAGACTTCCTGCAAAGGCGCTTCGTTCATTGATTTTGTTGTAATACGTTACCTGACCAAGAGAAATATCATTCGCAAGATCTGTTAAATAGGGAGTGTAGCTGACAGAAAATCCCTGCTTGTCCACTGAAAAAGCATACTTTGCAGGATTCCATTGTTGTGAGAAAACGTCAGATGAAGTGGCTACTCCCTGATCTGCTAAGCCTGCCGCTCGGGCATCTGCTGCGACTAATAAAAATGGAACTCCAGTTGTAATAGGTCGAACAAGTTCTTGGGCTTTTGCGTATGAAACAATTAAAAAACAAATTAATAAAAGTGATAGTTTTTTCATTAGATGTAGCTAAATGGTATTTATAATGCAAATATATATATTATTATAGAATGACAAGCTTTTCATATTTTTCTGCCTTTTTATTTGTTAAATTAGATTTTACGGTAAGCTTGTAAATGTAAACCCCTTTTCCAATTCGATCTCCAAAATCATCTTTCCCGTCCCAGGTTATTTCTCTTGATAAAAACCCTTCAGTTGTAATGATTTGGTTTTTTGTCCATACTACTTTTCCGGTAATTGTCATCACTTGAACCTGTACTTCCAGAGGTTCGTAAGGTCTGTTGTGAGAGAACCAGAATTGAGTGTAAGTCGAAAAAGGATTTGGGTAATTAAGAACGTGTGTTAATGTCAACGAATCATCTCCAACAACTGTAAATTGTATTTCGCTTGTTACTGGGTTATTGTAAACATCCCATGCGGTAAAGCTTATGGTGTGTAATCCCGGAGCCAGATTTCTTAAAGGAAAACGTAAATTTCCGTTAGTGTAATCGTCTAATTTCGTTTGATAATAATCATTTAAAATGTACGGATTACTTACATCCCCATCTAAAATTGCTACAATATCATGCCCAATTCCACTTGCTGTATTGATTCCGTTTTCATCTTCAAGAAAAGCCAATAAAAATGGCGATTCGTTTGTGATTCCACCTGATACAAAAGTTTCGTCGTTCATATATAACTTAACTTTTGGATTAATATTGTCCTGAGGTGCATTTTCATTTATTCCTCCTATTTTAATGGTGCTGTTGTAGCCGGATTGGTTTTCCAGAGCTCCGTTTTTCTTCGAATAAAAACTAATTCTTCCATTGTCAACCGGAATTCGAATATCTCGCGGTACAACAAAGCTAAATTCGAACTGACCATTTGTTACTGAAGCGTTTCCTCTAAAAATAGTTTCACCAAGAGTTTTGAATGACATTGCAGGGCTATATCCATCATTATTTAAGGTTGAAGTTGTAATTAATTTGTCGAAAATTGCCGTTGCTAATTCTCCATTATAATTACTTAAAATAATATTGTTTTCATCTGTAACCTCTCCTGTAATTTTGATTTTAGCCAAAGATTTGAAATCTGGAATTGGTTGAGAAATCACAATATCATTTACTTTTGTTAAATTTATTCGGGGTTTTGCAATTGCCAGCATTAAAGCAGGATCTCCAATGTAAAAAACAACATTGCTTGAGGAACTTGGGTTTTCGTTTTTTGAAATTCTTAGCGCTTCCGCAATTGAGGTATACTGATTTGATCCGTACGAAAGCAAATTTTTACTCAGGCTGTCATTGAAGTTTTCACCATTATATTGTCCAATAGCACGAATTGTTGTCAGCATTGAGATTGCGCCTCCTTTTGGGTTCCAAAAAGTATATTCGCCTGCTGTTGGTCTTGTTGGATCGTCAAATCTGGAAAATTCACAGGTAATTGTTATGAATAAAGGATATTTGTATTGATTGTTTAGGTTTTGACCATCTGCTTTTTCCCAAATTCTTTCACTTGCCAGACCATCTTCACCGCCATGTCCCAAATAATTAAAAACCAAAGCGCCTTTTTCGAAAGCATTAAACAAATCGGTTCTTGCTTTTGGATATCTCGATCCTCCGGCAGAAGCTTCCTGAGTATAAGAGTCAAGGATTATTTTATCGATATTAAAGAATGGTTTTTCGGCAGCAATAACATCTGCAAGTTTGTTTTGACGTGATTGTATTGTTGCATCTGAGCTTTGATCTGAATCATCGCTGATTAAAACGAAATTGTTTCTCCAGTTGCCGTAAGATTTAGAATCGTGATATTCTAAAACTTTATTGACCATTTCTGCGGCTTGCGAGTTGCTTGATACTAACATTCTGCCAACTGCAATATCAATTCCTCCAAAAAACGAAATTACGTTTCCTTCGTCAGGATCCATAAGTCCGTAAAAATCATCTGAAGCAAATGACGCTTCTCCAATTGTAGTGCTAACTATAGAATGATATATAGGTACAATATTCGTATTGTTTGAAATTCTGTTTTTATAGTCATAAGAAGCGTCTCCGAATAAATTCACATATTTTATTTTTCTTTCTGGAGAAGAGGCATTTTCGTAGATGTATTTAATACAGTTTCTAATGGCTGAAATATCCTGTTTTCCTGAAGAAAATTCCTGATAGATGTTTTCTAATGTAATCACTTTTACGTTCAGGTTAGAATAAGTTCGATGAAAACTGGCTAATTTTTCGGCTTGAGACAATAAGGATTTGGGTGTAATAATTGCATAGTCTATATCTTGAAAACTATTTTGATTGTTTTTAAAAAGAGTTCCTTTTAAATTTTGGTTTGCAATTTTTGATTGACTTTCCTTTAAAGGTGTAAAATAATCTGAAGGGTCAACTGCGATATATTTTCTAATTTCTCCTAAAGCAGCTTTGAAGCTAAAAGTAGCTTGATTTGGATTTTCAATTTTTGATACATTATATAGGTCTGTAATATCCCATATTTGAGAAATTCCAGCTGCGTTTCCAATGGTGTAATTTACAATTCCCGCGGTTGAACCGGCTAAATTGTATTGAAATTTAAATTGTTTGCCAAAACCCAGCAGTTTTCTTTTTGCTGTTAAATTAATGTAGTCGAGATATCCTTTTGATCCGGGAACACCATTATTATTGTATGTTAGTTTGATTTTTATGTTATCTGTACCCGTAAATGTACTGTTTGAAGGAAGTTTTCCGTTGTAGAATTTTATATCTGAACTCGGTGCTAATGCATTAAAATTAATGGTGCCAACATTTTGTCCATTCGCGAGAACGGTAAACGAAGTAGGAGTGTAGGCGGCTGAAGCGGCGTTTAGTTCGATCTTTATAGGAGTAGAAACTTCAAGATTTGGGAAATTAAACTCAAATTCCTGTTCTTGATTGATATCGAAGGATTCTCCAAGCCATTCACGTCCTAAATGAGCAATATTGGTTAAGTCGACTTCGTGGTATTGATAGTCGTCAAAAGTTGTTAAGTCCAGTGTGCTGTTTCCTAGAGGCTGGTTAATGTTTGAAATTCGTTTTCCGTCACTTCCGGTAACGGTAATATAATAGTAGGATTTTGTGTCAAACAAGTTAAGATTGGTTTGGCTTTCAGTATTCCAATTTCCGATTCCTTCGGCATAAAAAAGGATATAATCTTCGTTGTCAAAAACGCCATCACTTTCCCCAATAATCTGAATGGCATTTTCTGTTAAATCGTCCGGATAATAGATGTTGTTTGCAAGAGGAAGCATTTGGCCTCCGTTTCCGTAAATTTTTATTCTTCTTGGGTCAACTTTGGTTGGATCAAATCCTAAACTTTGTAAAAATGCCTTCGAAATTTTATAAATACCAGATTTTTCAACATAAAATCGATACCAGTCACCAGTAGCTAAAACGGAATTTGATATAATACTGGTTTTTTGAAAAGAAGAGCTGTTGCTGTTTTTTGATGTTGAGTTATTTGAAGAATAGGAGAATGATTTAATTCGCTTAAAGCTGTTTCCTTCTTTTATAATAGGAGATAAAGAAAGAAAAGTTTGCTTTCGGTCTCTTGAAGTGACCGTTTTTATAGTTTCATTTGGTTTCTCAGGGATGTTTTCTTTTGTTAAATCTCCCAGATCTGCAATCGATATTGATTCGTAGATAATGTTTGTTATTTGTGCAGAATTGGCGTCCGGAATACCTGTTTCATTCAGGTTAAGTAATAATGTTATGCTTTTTTTTGTAGTGTCATAACGAAAACTGTTTCCTGAAAAGAAAGGAATAGTTGTTTTTGAATCGCCAAAACTCATCTCTCTTTTATTTTGCCAATCTAATGTAAATCTGTCGTTTATCTGTGAAAATGAGATAAATGGAATTAAAAAAAAATAAAAGATTAGGGCTTGTTTCATCAGCTGGGAAAAGGGGATTAATTTAAAAATATTTTAGTAAGTAAAAATATAGTATTTCATGTTATAGTAAATAATAAAAAGTATATTTTTGCGTTCGTAACTATAGGTTATTTTCTGGTAAAAAACAGCTAAATAAAATTATTAGAACAGATGTTGCTAATTAAATGTTAATTATTATATTGCAGCACCTAAATTTATCACCTAAGAATGAGTATGAAAGTAAACAAAATTGTAGCCTTGCAATTAATGATGTCAATGGTATTGATGTTGGGCACGGCTAGTTGTAGCAAAAAATCGAGTTCCAGTCACGCTTCAAGGGCAACCGGTTGGGATGTAGATAGTCAGAATGGAACGGCTGCTAGAAACGCAGGAAAAAAACAACAGGCTGGTCCTGGTTTGGTTTTTGTTGAAGGAGGTACGTTTACTATGGGTAAAGTACAGGATGATGTTATGCATGATTGGAATAACACACCGACTCAACAACATGTTCAATCATTCTATATGGATGAAACTGAAGTTACGAATGGTATGTACTTAGAGTACCTGGAGTGGTTAAAGAAAGTTTTCCCTCCAACAGAAGAAAATTACAAAAACATTTATGAAGGAGCATCACCAGATACATTGGTGTGGAGAAATCGTTTAGGATATAACGAAACGATGACTAATAATTACTTAAGACACCCTTCTTATGCTAATTATCCTGTAGTAGGTGTTAACTGGATTCAAGCAGTTGAATTTGCTAAATGGAGAACAGATCGTGTAAACGAAGCTGTCTTAGAGAAAAATGGATATCTTAAAAAAGGTGCTAAAACACAAGATGTAAGCGCTGAAAGTTTATTTAATACTGAAACTTACGTTGCTTCTCCAAGTACTACTTATGGTGGTAATGAAGAATTAGTTTTAAAGAAAAATCCAAACGGAAGAAAACCAAAAGCAGGAAAAGACGGGGTAGTTCCTGAAGCTAAAAATGTTTATGCACAACGTTCTTCTGGAGTTATTTTGCCAGAGTACAGACTTCCTACTGAAGCAGAATGGGAGTATGCAGCTGCAGCAGATGTTGGACAAAGAGAATACAATATATATAAAGGGCAAAAGAAATATCCTTGGTCTGGAGATTATACACGTTCAGCAAAACGTAAAAATAAAGGAGATCAATTGGCTAACTTTAAACAAGGAAACGGTGATTACGGTGGAATTGCTGGTTGGTCAGATGATGGTGCAGATATCACAAACGCTGTAAAAAGCTATGCTCCTAATGATTTTGGATTATATGATATGGCAGGAAACGTAGCAGAATGGGTTGCGGACGTTTACAGACCTATTATCGATAATGAAGCTAATGATTTCAACTACTTTAGAGGAAATCAATATGCTAAAAACAAAATTGGAAAAGATGGTAAAATTGAAATTATCACTAAAGATAATATTCAATACAAAACATTAAGTAACGGTAAAAAAGTAGCAACAAACTTACCAGGAGAAATCGCTCAGGTTCCAGTTGATGAAAATGAAACTTACTTAAGAACGAACTTCAGCACAAGTGACAATATCAATTACAGAGATGGTGATAAACAATCTTCAAGATATTTTGACTTTGGAGATTCTGAGTCTGGACCAAAAGCGGATCAGGCAATGTACAATTCTCCTAAGCATAATATCACAACTGATAGTTTAGGTCATATGGTTAGAAAATACGACAGCTCAAGTAAACGTACTACGTTAATCGATGATAACGTAAGAGTTTATAAAGGTGGTTCTTGGAGAGATAGAGCTTATTGGTTAGATCCGGCTCAAAGAAGATATTTTCCTCAGGATATGGCAACTGATTACATCGGATTTAGATGTGCAATGTCTAGAGTAGGTGCTAAAACTGAAAAAAGAAAATCGCCTAGAAACTAAATTCTAGAAAATTCAATAAAAAAAATTCCAAATTCCAACTGAATTACTCAGCTTTTGGAATTTGGAATTTTTTTATTGCTTATTTTTAATATCTAAATATTTTTATAAATGAATATTCAGGACATTCATAACTTGTTTTTACAATGTAGTTCAATTTCAACCGATACAAGAAAAATTGAAAAAGGATCTATGTTTTTTGCTATAAAAGGCGAGAACTTTGACGCTAATACTTTTGCTGCAAAAGCGCTCGAATTGGGAGCTTTGTATGTTGTTATTGATAACGCGGCTTATTCTATAGACGAAAGAACTATTTTGGTCAAGAACAGTTTAGAAACGTTGCAGGAGTTGGCTAAATTTCATCGTTCCTATTTGAAATTGCCTATTGTTGCACTCACCGGAAGTAACGGAAAAACTACCACAAAAGAACTTATTAATGTAGTTCTTTCTAAGAAATTTAAAACGAAAGCTACCGTTGGAAATTTGAATAATCATATTGGAGTTCCGTTGACATTATTGTCCTTTTCAAAAGAAACTGAAATAGGAATTGTTGAAATGGGTGCCAATCACAAAAAGGAAATTGAGTTTTTGTGCGAAATTGCCCAACCTGATTATGGCTATATTACCAATTTTGGAAAAGCACATTTAGAAGGTTTTGGAGGTGTTGAAGGCGTTATTGAAGGCAAGAGCGAAATGTATCAATATCTTTTAAAAAATAAGAAATTGGCTTTTGTTAATCTGGAAGATCCAATTCAGATTGAAAAATCTAAGGGAATTGAAACCTTTACTTTTGGAGTGAATAAAGAGCAATCAGATCTTAATATCATAAGTATTCAGGCAAATCCTTTTGTTGTTGTTAATTATGAGAATTTTACCGTAGAATCTCATTTAATTGGGCTTTATAATGCTAACAATATTAATGCTGCAGTTGCAATAGGAAAGTATTTTAAAGTTGCTGAAGCTGATGTAAAAGAAGCTATAGAGAACTATATTCCTGAAAATAACAGATCGCAATTATTAAAAAAGGAATCAAATCAAATTATACTAGACGCTTATAATGCCAATCCGAGCAGTATGGCTGTAGCGATTACTAATTTTCTGCAATTAGAAAATCAGAATAAAGTGATGATTTTGGGAGATATGTTTGAACTTGGGAATGAAAGTCATGAAGAACATAAAATCATTGTTGATTCGCTGGCAAATCAAGAAAATTCAGTTTGTTATTTGATTGGGAAATATTTTTACGAGAACAGAATTTCTAATAACAATATTCACTTTTTTGAAACTTTTGATGGTTTTGCAGAATATCTTAAAACAATTCATTTTAGTGAGAATACAATTTTAATAAAAGGTTCACGAGGCATGGCGCTGGAGCGAACGTTAGAGTATATTTAAATGTAAAAGCCATCAGCCGCGGCTGATGGCTTTTTTATTATTAGATGCTCATTAAAAAACCAATTAGGTTTTCCTTTTTATTTAAACCAAGTTTTTTTCTTAATCTGTATCTGGCCAGTTCAACTCCTCCGGTCGAAATATTCATGATTTCGGCTATTTCTTTTGTTGACATATTCATTAATAGATAAGTAGACAGATCGAGTTCTCGAGGCGAAATCGTAGGATATTTTTCTTTTAATCGTTTTAAGAATTCAAAATGCACGTTTTTGATGTGTTTTTCGAGATCTTTCCAGCTTTTATCTGTATTTACTTCCTTTACAATGCTTTTGTTTAGTTTGCTAACCTGAAACTTTGTTGAATCGTCAAGTGCCTCAACGTCAATTTCTTTTAACTTGTGGATGATTCCGTTTAAGATTTTGTTTTTCTTTACTACCTGCAAAGAATTGTTTACTAACTCTTTATCTTTTGCTAAGATTTTTATCTGAAGTTTGTCATTTTTTAATTTCTCAATTTCTTTTTCAAGATCGTATTGTTCTTGTCTGATTTTTGATTCTTTTTCGAGATAAAGTCTTCGTTGTTCGATGGTTTCATAGTATTTATTCTTCCTTATTTTCATTTTTATTCGGGTAGAAATTAAATAGATTCCCACGACAATTAATATAAAATAGAGCATAAAGGCTAAAAAATGCCTGTACCAAGGCGGAGAAATAGTAAAAGAAAGTTTTGCAGGTAAGGATTGAACGCCATAACTGTTTCGAACTTTTACATTCATAGTATATTCTCCTTCACGTAAATTGGTATATTCCTTAAGTGATATAGTAGACCAGTTGCTCCATTTGTCATCAAAAGGTTCTAATTGATATGAAAATTCAACATTTTCCAGATTCTCGTACGTTGGTGAAGAAAACGTAAATCGAACGTGATTTGAAGAATATGGAATGCGAATGTTCTCGGTTTTATTTGGACTATTTCCTAAGATTATTGTGTCGCCTGGAAATGAAAAACTACGAATAAATGCCTTTGGTTTTGTTACGAAGTTATTCAGAAATTGGGAGTCGTAATGCGCAAGTCCATCAGTTAATCCAATAAAAATATTTTTTGAATCTATCGTGTTTACGGATAAATAATTGCTTACTAAATTACCTGTCAGATTAGAAAATGGCGCTACAATATTTTTATAGCCATTATTTTGCTTCATTAAAACGCCTAAAGATTCATTAAATGCATACCATAAATTAGATTGAGAATCTTCGCTTAAAGCATTAATTATTGGAATGTTTTTGAAGAGATTGCTCAGCTTTTTGTCCTCAAGAATAAATCCTGCTCTTTTGAATATTTATAAAAATGATTGTTAGTTTGAAAGTAAATGCTATTGTCAATTTTTTGGAGACTTCCAATATTTTTATATTTAGGAGTTAAATGATCAATTTTTTTGATCGAAGAAAATCTTGTCAGATCATCGCTAAGTGACATTCTATAAATAGACTCATCTTTTTTGAGCCATAAATAAGAATCATCAAGTTCAAAACTGTTTGATGATTTATCAAATCCTATAAGTTGATTTTTGTAAACTAGTCCATTTGGTGTTTTTTGGAATATAGCAAATCCATCATAGTTCGAGCCAATAAAAAATCCGGGATGATTTGGTATTTTCTTGAACCCAAAATAACCTTTTGGATCTATAATATTAGTAACCTTTCCGCCTTTTATATGCAGTGCGCCTCTATTGTTTGCGCATATAAGTTCATCGTCAATTACCTGAACGTTCCACGATTGCGCTGTAGTTCCTTCAACAAGTTTAAAAACATCTTCTTTAAAACTATTGTTCCAGGCGTGATAAAAAACACCTTGATTTGTTGCGACATACAAATTTCCGTCGTGAATTACTGAAGCGTAAACAGTACTAATGTCATAACTAAACCCGAAATAAGTAAACGGAGAGCTCTCATTGACAAATGCAATACCATTATCAAGACCTAGCCAAAGATTGTTTTTATTGTCTATAAAAGAGGTTAGAACAGTATTATTTTGTAATCCCTTTTTTCTGTTGATATGCTGGATTATTTTTCCGTTAAAATCACAGATTATAATGCCGTCTAGGACTGTGTTTAAGACAATAAAATTGTTGTTAATGGTTACGCCTCCTAATGAGTTGTTTCTTTTGACAAAATTATTGGCTTCAGTATCCCAAGGTGTTACTTTATTGTTTTCATAAATAAACAAACCTTTTTCGAGAGTAATAATTAAGGTTTTGTTTTTTGCGATCGAATACATTCCCCAGATCTCCGTATTGTTTAAACTGGTTGTATTGGCTAATGTATATAGTTTTCCATTTTTATATTCTACTATTCCTTTCTCTACATCTTGTAAATAAAGTTTGTTGTTGACGATAAATGAAAATTGAAAGCGTTTAGGAGCTTGTAAAATTGATAATTTTCCGTTTTTGAATATGTAAATCCTGGCAAAAGACTGAAAAATGATCTGGTTATTAAAAGAGTGTATTTTCCAGATAAAATCGATGATCTTGATTTTGTTTTTATCTACCAGTTTAGCTAATGATGTGTATTTAAGTTTTCCTTTATTGTCAGGTTGAAAATAGCCAAACTCATTATAACCGCCAACGAAAATCTTTCCCGAATCATCAATTTTCAAACATCTCACAGAAGTTAGATTTGGCAAAGGATATTTTCGCCATGAAGAGCCGTCAAACTGTAAAAGACCATTATTGTTAGCAAAGTACAGATTTCCGTTTTTATCCTGACCAATATTCCAGTTTTGGGTACCGCCTTTATATTCATTTCGCTTGTAATTTCTTACATCAGGAAGTCCAATGTTTTTTACTTGCCCAAAAAGGGTGATTGTGAATAATGTAAAAAAAGTAATATAAAAATATGATTTCATCAATTTCATAAATTTTTCTATTTATTTTGGTTTTTTGGTTGTAAATATTTGTTTTTCAGTTGTTTGGTTCCTATTTGTGACTACTATTTCGATGTAGAAAACTAATTCAGTACTAAAAATAAGCAATCTTATACAAGTGTAGTGTTTATTTTTGTAATTAACATTTTGATAACATTTAATATTTATTTTTTAAATCTATGTAAATCAAGTAATTACAAAAAAAATGATGTGTTTTTGTAATGTGATAAGTTTTAGTTTGATGTGTTTTTGTAGGGAATTTTAAATGCTGATAGTAAAAAAATAACATTATTATTGCATCAAATTACTAATTAATTAACCAAAATTTTTAGAAAAATGAAATTAACAAAATTATTTATTTTTTGTGTTTCGTCTTTGTTATTCTCGGTTATCGCTATGGCTCAGGATGTCACGGTAAACGGAGTAATAACTGATGAAAGTGGAATGCCAGTTCCAGGTGCAACTATTGTATTAAAAGGGACACCTAAGTCTACGGCATCAGATTTTGATGGAAAATTCCAAATTCAGGCCCCTTCAAACGGTGTTTTAACAGTTTCTTTTATTGGATATGCTTCAGTGAGTGAAGTTGTAAATGGGAGAACTAAAATTGCAATTAAATTAAAACCAGAATCACAATCATTAAATGAGGTTGTGGTTGTAGGATATGGTACTCAAAAGAAATCAGTAGTTACGGGAGCAATTTCCAGCGTAAAAGCAGCTGATCTTGAAAAAGTACCAAACGGACGTGTAGAACAAGCACTTCAGGGTAGAGTTGCAGGTGTAACTATTGCATCAAGTTCAGGTCAGCCCGGAGCAGCTTCTACGATTCGTATTCGCGGTATAACTACTTTTGGAGATGGTGGTAACAATCCGCTTTGGGTAATAGATGGTAACGTTGTTGATGCAGGAGCAATTGGTTTCTTAAATCAATCAGATATTGAATCTATTGAGGTTCTTAAAGATGCCGCATCTGCAGCAATTTACGGAACACGTGCTGCGACTGGAGTAATCCTAGTTACAACTAAAAAAGGGAAATCTGGAAAAATAACAGTTAACTATACTGGTTTTTCAGGAGTTTCTTCTCCAGCTAAAAAATTAGATTTATTAAATGCTACCCAGTATGCTACTATTATGAATGAAAAATCAGTAGCTGATGGCGGATCAATTAAATATCCAAATCCTAATGCTTTAGGTGCAGGTACAAATTGGCAAGATGCTATTTTTAATGATCACGCTTATAGATATTCTCACGAATTAAGTATTAGTGGAGGTGGTGAGTTTTCTACTTTTTATGCTTCTTTTGGTCTTCAGGATCAACAAGGTATTGTAACAAGTGATATCTCTAATTATACTAAAAAGAGTTTCCGTTTAAACTCTACACACAAAATATCTAAGTATTTTACTTTTGGACAAACTTTTGGTTTTGCAAGACAAAAAACGTTGGATATTGGAAATAAAAACAGTGAATTTGGTGGACCTTTAAGTTCTGCTATCAACCTTGATCCAACTACTCCTTTGGTGGTTACAGATCCAGTTGTTGCAAATTCAGCTCCATATTCTACAAATCCTGTAATTCGTGATGCTAATGGGAATCCTTACGGAATTTCGAGCGTGGTAGGTCAGGAAATGACAAACCCTTTAGGATATGTTCAAACAAGATTAGGAAGATACAATTGGTCTGATGATTTTGTTGGAAATGCTTATCTTGAAGCAAACATTACAGATCATTTAAAAATTAGATCTACCCTTGGAGGAAAAATTTCATATTGGGGAGAACAAGGATTTACACCGGTAAATTTCTTAAGTTCAAACGTAAATACGCTGAAAAACAGTTATTATCAAATTAACAGAAAATCATTCAACTGGAACGTTGAGAACGTTCTTACTTATGCTAATAGATTTGGAGATCATAACATTAATGTTTTGGTGGGTCAGGGATCTTATGTTGAAAATATTGGTGGAGAAGTAGGAAATACTATGTTTGGTTTGCCAATTACAAACTACAAAGATGCATCATTTGACTTTGATATTCCACAAGCAGATAGAACAAGCTCTACAGATGACTATATTCAGCATAAAGTAACGTCATTATTTGGCCGTTTAAATTACGATTATAAAGAAAAATATCTTTTGACAGGAGTAATTCGTCGTGATGGATCAACTCGTTTTGGAGGAAATCATAAATTTGGAGTTTTCCCTTCATTCTCTTTAGGATGGGTAGTTTCAAAAGAAGATTTCTGGAAAGAAAACAATATAGTCAATACATTAAAATTCCGCGGAGGTTATGGAGTTGTTGGTAATGACAACCTTACTGATTTTAGATACCTTTCTTTGGTATCGGGAGGATATAACTATTCTTTTGGGAATACAGGAGCTATAACAACTGGTTATGCTAATGTAACACTAGATAACCCTGATTTGAAATGGGAAGAAACTGCTCAAACAAGTTTTGGTTTTGATGCTAAACTGTTTAATGATTTTAATCTTACTATTGATTATTACAAAAAAACGACGACAGGTATTTTAAGACCAGTAGTTATTCCTGGATTTGTAGGAGTTGCTGAACAACCATGGGCTAACGTTGCTAATATGAATAACAGCGGTTTAGAAGTTGAATTAGGATATAAGAAAAAATTAGGTGAGTTTAATTTAGGGGTAAACGGAAATGTTGCTTACTTAAAAAATGAAATCACGTATGTAGGACCTGAAAACAACTATATCATTGGAGATGCCAGTTTTCAATCTATGGGACCTGTTACTAGAACTCAGGTAGGGCATTCTTATAATGAATTCTTTGGTTACAAAACTGCAGGAATTTTTCAAAATCAAGCTGAAATTGCTGCTTATACAAATGCAGCAGGAGGTATGATCCAGCCAAATGCCAAACCTGGGGATTTCCGTTGGGTTGATAATAATGGAGATGGTGCTATCACTGATGATGACAAACAATATTTAGGAACTAGTATTCCAAAATATACTTTTGGTTTGACAGTTAATTTAGATTATAAAAACTTCGACTTTATGGCATTTGCTCAAGGAGCAGCAGGCAGCAAGATTTTTCAAGGATTACGCAGATTGGATATCTTAAATGCAAACTACCAAACAGAAGTTTTAAATCGTTGGACAGGAGAAGGAACTTCAAATGATTATCCTAGACTTGCCAATAATGACGGAAATGGAAACTTCAGTAAAATGTCTGATTTTTATCTTGAAAGCGGAGATTATGTACGTTTGAAAATTGTTCAATTAGGATACACACTTCCTTTTAACTTATCCTCTAAAATTGGTGCAGATAAGATTCGTTTCTATGTTACAGGAGAGAATTTAATCACATTTACTAAATACACTGGATATGATCCTGAAATTGGAGGTCAGGTATTTGGTGTAGACAAAGGTATCTATCCACAAGCAAAATCTTTCATGCTTGGAGCGAACTTACAATTTTAATACATAAAGAATCATGAAAAATATAAAATTTAAATATATATACATTGCAGTAGCAATGGCTGCTTTAGGAGGATCTTGTTCTGAAGACTTTGTAAACATTGAACCAAAAGGATCTTTCCTTTCGACAAGTTATTATAGTAATGAGCAACAGGCAACTGCAGCACTAGTTGGAGTTTATGATCCTATCAGAAAAAACACAGGTGGTTTTGAGAACATGGTTGCAATGTTAAACGCTGGCTCAGATGATTTTTATGCTGGTGGTGGTGGTGCATCAGATGGTGCAGGAATTCAAAATTTCTCGACACATTCACTTACTTCAGTAATAATTCCGGGTAGTTTCTGGAATGATCATTATCAAGGTATTTATAGAGCAAATGTATTGTTGTCAAAAATGGCTGATGTAAAGATGTCAGATGCATTAAAAATTAGATTTACTGCCGAATCTAAATCTTTAAGAGCGTTGTACTATTTTAACTTAGTTAGAATGTTTAAAAACGTTCCGTTAATTCTGCAGCCATTAACAACATCTGCAATTTCAACTGTTGAGCAAGCAACTCCGGAAGCTGTATATGCACAAATTGAAAAAGATTTATTAGAAGCAATTCCGGCTTTGCCAGCAAGTGTTAATGTTGCTACAGAGTCTGGGCGTTTAACAAAGGTTGCTGCTCAGGCATTATTAGGAAAAGTTTATTTATTTGAAGGAAAAAATGCTGATGCAGCCGCTATACTTGCTCAGGTAAATGGAACTCCGGGACAACCAAATCAATATGGAAACAAATTATTAGCTAGCTATAGTGATTTATGGGTAACGTCTAATAAATTCAATGCTGAATCATTAATTGAAGTATCTCACACAAGTGCAGGTAACTCTGATTGGGGATTCTGGGGTTCAGGTAAAGACGAAGGAAACTCATTAAACGTTATGGTTGGGCCTAGAGGATATTCCAGACCTGCAAATTCTACAGCACCAGATCTTCCTTCAGGATGGAGTTTTAGCGTTCCTACTCAAAAATTATATGATGCAATCAAAAATGATCCAAGATTTGGAGCTACAATTCTTGATATGAAAGCTTTAAAAGCTGCAGGTAGTGCAGATTATATTCCAGGTTACCAAGACACAGGTTATTTCCTGAATAAATATCTTCCAAGAAAATCAGATGTTCGTACAGGTGGAGGAGCTGCTGAGTTGAACTACAGACAAAATTCATATATCATCAGACTTGCTGACACTTATTTAATGGAAGCTGAAGCATTAGGTTCAGGAGCCAGAGCACAAGCATTATTAGATGCTGTTAGAAGCAGAGTTGGTTTAGCACCGATTCCCGTAACATTGGCCGCCATTAAAAACGAAAGAAGAATGGAACTTGCAGGTGAAGGTCATAGATTTTTTGACTTAGTAAGATGGGGAGAAGCTGCTACAGCTTTAGCTGATAGAGGTTTTAATGCTGGTACCGATGAAATTTTCCCAATACCATTTGTGGAATTAAAAGGGACTAAATTGAAACAAAATCCTAATTACGAATAACCAATTAATGAACCAAAATCAAAAAAACATGAACCTAAATATAAAATTAAAAAGAGGTGTTTTCTTAATGCTTGCATTAGCATTAGGAACGCTAATTAGCTGCGACGAAGAAGTTGGCAATGGTAACGGATTAACAGCAACTAATGTTGATGCTTCATTTACCGTAACTCCTGTTGCAGGAGCAGTAAATACTTATCTTTTGACAGCACAGCCAAAAGGAGTTATTTTATCAAAATGGGATACCGGTGGCGGGGCTTATCAAGGTAAAATGACTGAAACTATTTCTTTACCTGATGCGGGAACTTATACAATTACACATACAGCAATTGGCGCAGGAGGTGCATCAGGAACTGCCACTGCTCAAGTTGTTGTTGCAACGACAGATCCGGCTAAAGGTAATTTAGTTCAGGGAGGTTCTTTTGAAACTGCAGCAGACCAAGCTAAATGGACTGTTTTGAACTTAAGTGCTACCGGAGTGGCTTTTTGGTCATATGCAAACAAAAGCGCAACAATTCATTCTCCGGGAGGATGGGCTCAAGAAGGAATTTATCAAGCAATTGATGTTGTAAAAGATAAAGAATATACAATTGATATGGCGGTTTCTTGCCCTAGCGGATCTGATGAAACCTGGTTTGAAGTTTATGTCGGTACATCAGTTCCAAGTTCAGGAGTAGAATACAAAGATAACAAAGTGATGGGTTTAAGTACTTGGGACGGTTGTGCTAAAGCTGCTTTTTCAGGACAATTATCGAAAGTTGGTTGTGTGAAAAATGATGTAACAGGCACAGTTTCTAATGTAGTAAAATTTGCTCAAAGCGGTAAAATTTACCTTCTAATCAGAAGTGGTGGTAACACATTTACTAAAGACGGAATTACGGTAACTAAGATTGAATTAAGAGGAAAATAAAAGATTAAGTTAAGTTTAAGTTTGGTTGTAAATAGCCCATAATCACTATGAGTATGGGCTATTTTTAAATCCTTAAACTATCAGAATGTGTTTTTATTGAAAATGAGTTTCTTTAAAAATTTCAATTTAGAATTTAAAATAATAACGGAAGAATGAGAAAAAATAGTTATAAAATTCTATGCTTTCTGTTTTCGGTTGGAGCTTTTGCGCAACAAACAAAAACAAAAAAAGAATTTACAACAAATGGAAAAAAGATTACAGTTTATACAACTGCTGAAAATTCAAATTTAAGATTAACATCTACAGATAATTTGACTTTTTCAGCGTCAAAACAACCTCTTGAAACAGAGTCATCTGTTTTTGTAGAACCATCTAAAAAGTTTCAAACCTTTATGGGAATTGGTGGTGCTATCACAGATGCGAGTGCTGAGATTTTTGCTAAGCTTTCGAAAGAAAAACAAACTGAATTTTTAAATGCCTACTATGATAAACAAAAAGGTATAGGCTATTCATTGCTAAGAACAACGATACAAAGTTCTGATTTAGCAGTGGAAGCTATTCTTATATCGAAGAAGGAGACAAAGATTTAAAGACTTTTTCTATCGATCACGATAAGCAATATCGCATTCCATTGATAAAGCAAGCGATAAAAACAGCAGGAGGAAAATTAACAACTTATGCTGCCCCTTGGTCACCAAATGCCTTTATGAAAAGCAATAAAAACGTCCTAAAAGGAGGAACATTATTACCAGAGTATTATCAAACCTGGGCAAATTTTTATGTTAAGTTTATAAAAGCATACGAGAAAGAAGGAATTCCAATTTGGGGAACCTCTACTCAAAATGAGCCAATGGCAGTTCAAACCTGGGAATCTTGTATTTATACTGCCGAAGCCGAGAGAGATTTTATTAAAAACTTTCTGGGGCCAACTCTTAAAAAAGAAAAGTTAAGCGACGTAAAAATTATTGCATGGGATCACAATCGTGACCTGATGAATTACAGAGCCAACGTAATTTATTCAGATCCTGAAGCTTCAAAGTATGTTTGGGAATGGGTTTTCACTGGTACGAAAACTGGTCAGGCGGAGCATCAATGTTTGATAATGTAGCCAAAGTAAATGAAGCATATCCGGACAAAAAACTTTTGTTTACAGAAGGCTGTGTTGAAAAATTTGATGCTGCAAAATATCAGTTTTGGGGTAACGGAGAAAGATATGGTATTTCTATGATTAATGATTTTAATAATGGAACTGCGGGTTGGACAGACTGGAACATTCTATTAGATCAAAATGGAGGACCAAACCATGTAGGTAACTTTTGCTTTGCGCCAATTCATGCTGATACAACGACAGGAGAATTAATATACACACCATCATATTATTATATCGGACATTTTTCAAAATTCATTCACTTAAATGCCGTAAGAGTTAGTTCTGCAGTAAGCAGAAGTGCCTTATTAAGTACTTCATTTTTGAATACTGATGGTACAATGGCAACAATCGTCATGAACCAATCTGATAAAGAGATTACCTATAATTTAATTATTGCTGCGAGAAAGCCGTAGTTAAAATTCCTGCACATGCAATACAAACGCTTGTTTATTAATAATTTATAGTAGATTAGAGGGCTGATTTGAATCATCCATTTTGGCCCTCAATTTACTATTGTCTAAATTAAATCCCTCTTTTTGAAAGTACAATGAAAGTAATAAATAGAATTTTAATCGCACCAATACTAGTTCTACAATTAAGTTGTTCTTCATCAAAAGTTGTGGATGGTTTAGGGATTTCCGCATCCCAATCAAACAAAAAAGTTGAAGTTTATACCACAGCCGAAAACACAAATTTAAGATTATCATTATCGAATAATTTAATTTCGGAATCAACAAATTCAACAGTTTCTATCATTTTAGATCCAGAAAAAACAGACCAGACTTTCTTAGGAATTGGTGGTGCCATAACAGATGCAAGTGCTGAAGTTTTTGCCAGATTATCTCCTAAAAAACAACAAGAATTTCTGACTGCCTATTATGACAAAAACAAAGGAATTGGTTATACATTAGCCAGAACCAACATACATAGCTGCGATTTTAGCAGCGAGAGTTACACTTATGTTACTGAAGGAGATAAAGACCTAAAAACCTTCAATATTGATCACGACAGAAAATATCGAATTCCATTAATAAAAAAAGCAATTGAAACAGCCGGCGGAAAATTAACCTTATTTGCCAGTCCTTGGAGTCCCCCAGCTTTCATGAAAGACAATAATGATATTTTGCACGGCGGCGTTTTGTTGCCGGAATTTGCACGATCCTGGGCAAATTATTATGCCAGGTTTATAAAAGCATACGAAAAAGAAGGCATCCCAATTTGGGGATTAACCATTCAAAACGAGCCAATGGCCAAACAAAGTTGGGAATCTTGTATTTATACTCCGGAAGCTGAAAAAGATTTTTTAAAAAACTTTCTGGGACCAACTTTAGAAAAAGAAGGACTTGGTTCTAAAAATATTATCATTTGGGATCACAATCGAGGAGACATGTTAGAAAAAAGAGCCAAACTTGTTTTCTCAGATTCAGAGGTCTCAAAATACGCCTGGGGAATTGGATTTCACTGGTACGAAGCCTGGAAAGGCAGAACTCCTAAATTTGAATCAGTAGGAAATGTTCATGCCAAATTTCCAAATAAAAATTTACTTTTTACAGAAGGTTGTATCGAAAAATTCGATGCCTCAAGATTTCAGTTTTGGGGAAATGCAGAGCGATACGGAATCAATATGATCAACGATTTCAATAACGGAACTGTGGGTTGGACAGATTGGAATATTCTTCTGGATCAAAACGGAGGGCCAAACCATGTAGGCAATTTTTGCTTTGCGCCAATTCACGCCGATACTACAAAAGATGAACTAATCTTTACACCAATGTATTATTATATTGGTCATTTCTCAAAGTTTATTCGACCAAATGCTAAAAGAATAAACGATACGATAAGCGACAAAAGGTTATTAAGTACATCATTTAAAAACACAGATGGAAAAATTGCTACAATTGTTATGAATCAATCAAATAAAGATGTTGTATACAACTTAACCAGCAACACTTTAAAAACCACTATAACTATTCCTGCACACGCTATACAAACCATTATATATTAGTTTGTGCTATTAACTAAAAAACTATAAAAATGAAACCAAATTTTAAAAACGCTATAAAAATATTATTTTTTGCTGTAGCGATATTTGCCCAGATAAAATGTTCCTCATCAAATGATGCAGTCGAAAATCCTCCGGTAACGCCTCCTGTAATACCGCCAGTTGTAGTAAAAAATGACGTTGATTTTTGGCTTACAAAAGGAGATCAAACAGCATTATTGGCAAAACAAACCGATGTTTTAGGTTTTGGTACTACCGTAAATGCATTCCAGAATATCGAAGTAAATGCCGCTCAAAAATACCAAACAGTAGACGGTTTCGGATATACTTTAACAGGCGGAAGCGCAGACGTTATCAATCAATTAACTGCAACAAAAAAGGCAGCTCTTTTACAGGAATTGTTTGGATCATCAGAAACTTCAATCGGGATAAGTTATCTTAGAATCAGTATTGGAGCATCAGATTTACATGCAGATACTTTTACTTATAATGATCTTGCAACTGGAGAAACAGATTTTGATCTTGTCAAATTTAGTTTAGATAAAGACAAAACCGGAGTAATTGCACTCCTGAAAGAAATTTTAGCAATCAATCCTAAGATTTTAATTGTTGCAACTCCGTGGTCTGCGCCACTTTGGATGAAAACCGAAAACAGTTTTAAAGGTGGGAGATTAGATACTAAATATTATGATGTTTATGCAAAATACTTTGTAAAATATATTCAGCAAATGAAAGCCGAAGGGATTACGATTGACGCTATAACGCCTCAAAATGAACCGTTAAATCCCTATAACACTCCAAGTATGGAGATGTCTGCTCTGGAACAGGCAAATTTCATAAAGAATAATTTAGGCCCTGCATTCAAAGCGGCAAATCTAACGACAAAAATCATTACTTACGATCATAATTGTGATGTGCCAAATTATCCAAAATCAATTTTGGCAGATGCAGCCGCCTATCCTTTTGTAGACGGATCAGCTTTTCACTTATACGCGGGAGATATTAGTGCACTTTCTAATGTTTACAGTGCTTATCCTGCCAAAAATATTTATTTTACAGAACAGTGGACTTCTTCTACAGGTAGTTTTGACGGAGATTTAAAATGGCATCTTAGAAATATTGTTATTGGCTCAATGCGCAACTGGAGTAAAAATGCATTAGAGTGGAATTTAGCTAACAATGGTAATTTCGGACCTCATACAAATGGTGGTTGCACAGAATGTAAAGGTGCTTTGACCGTTACTTCAAGCGAAAATTTTCAGCGTAATGTAGGGTATTATATTATTGCTCATGCTTCAAAATTTGTTCCGGCAGGTTCTATAAGAATTGAGAGTAATTCAGGCGGAAACCTTCAAAATGTTGCATTTATTACACCAACCGGACTAAAAGTTTTAATTGTTGAAAATGACGGGTCGGGAACAGAAACTTTTAACATCAAATTTGACGGTAAATGGGTTACAACTTCTTTAAATGGAGGAGCTGTAGGAACTTATTCTTGGAAATAATCTAGCAATTTATAATCAAAAATTAATTGAGTTTTTAGATGAAAAAAATTATAATAACACTACAATTACTGGTTTCGGTTGCAACTTTCGGACAAGGTTTTTTGCATAGAGACGGACAAAAGATTGTTGACGGAAACGGAAAAAATATAATATTAAGAGGTTTAGGATTAGGAGGATGGATGGTGCAGGAAGGTTACATGATGCAAACTCAGCCTTTTGCAAGTCCGCAATATATAATCAAACAAAAAATTCAGGACGTTGTTGGAGAACAAGGCACAAAAGAATTTTATGCAGCTTATAAAGCAAACGGAATCACAAAACGTGATATCGATTCATTGGCAGCCTGGGGATTCAATTCAATTCGTTTGCCAATGCATTATAACTTATACACGCCACCAATTGAACAAGAGAAAAATGGCGAAATCACCTGGATAGAAGAAGGTTTTGCCATGACTGACAATTTGCTAAAATGGTGTGCCGAAAATAAAATCTATCTTATTTTAGATTTGCATGCAACTCCGGGAGGACAAGGAAATGACGCTGCAATTTCTGACTACGATACTACAAAACCATCTTTATGGCAAAGCGAAGCCAATCAGAAAAAAATGATTGCTTTATGGAAAAAACTGGCTTCTCGTTACAGAGACAATCCCTGGATTGGAGCTTACGACATTATTAATGAACCTAACTGGAATTTTACAGGAACAAATAAAAATGGCTGCGACGAAAACTCAAACGGACCTTTGAGAGATTTAATGGTTCAGGTAACAAAAGCCATTCGTGAAGTTGATACAAACCATTTAATTTTTATTGAAGGAAATTGCTGGGGAAATAATTACAACGGAATTTTTCCTTTATGGGATGAAAATATGGCGTTGAGTTTTCATAAATACTGGAACTACAACACTACAGCTTCGATCCAAAAAATGCTGGATTACAGAACACAATATAATGTTCCGATCTGGTTGGGAGAAAGCGGGGAAAACTCAAATGTTTGGTTTAAAGATGCGTTGACTTTAGTAGAAAGCAATAATATTGGATGGGCATTTTGGCCAATGAAAAAAATCGAAAATATTGCAGGAGTAACTTCAGTAACTAAAATTCCGGAATATGATGTTTTATTGAAATACTGGAAAGATGGAGGTCAAAAACCAAGTGCAGATTTTGCTAAAAAAGCATTAATGAAAATGGCGGATAATTACAAAATGGAAAACGTAACCGTAAAGCCAGATGTAATCGATGCAATGTTCAGACAAGTACAAACCAACGATACAAAACCGTATAAAAAACATTTGATTCCGGGGAAAATTGCCGCAACGCAATATGATTTAGGCACCAATGAATATGCCTATTCAGACAAAGATTTTATAAACTACAGAGTAGAAACAGGCAATTTTGATCAATGGAATAAAGGAAATACCATGAGAAATGATGGTGTCGATATTTTACCATGCAAAGATGCAGGATCAAACGGTTATCAGGTTTCGTTTATTGAAGATGGCGAATGGCTTCAGTTCACAACTCAGGTTGCAAAACAAAAAGCATACAAAGTTGCAATTCGTTATTCAAGTGAAAACTTAGAAGGAAAACTTCATTTAGAAACAGAAAACAGGAAAAAATCAGAAACAATTACACTTCCGGTAACTGGGGGAAATGACAAATTTAAAACCGTTGTTTTATCCGGAATAGAATTAAATACAGGAACAAATAAAATCAAAGTAGTTTTCGAAAAAGGAGGATTTAATTTGAATTATTTGGATTTTTCAGAAGGTAAAAAAGGGAACTCTAAACAATAATTGAGAAATTATATTTAGAAGATTTAGTTAATAACAAATCAAAATAAATAATAATGAAAATAAATAATCTCATAAGCAAGATTGGTGTTTTAACATTTGCCATATTATTTGGTTTTCAGTCTTGCAGCAGTGGCAGTGATTCCGGCGACGGAACTCCTGTGAATCCAGCTCCGTCAAATCTTTCGGTTCAGGTTGAAATAATTGGTAAAACAGCCGATAAACCTGATGGAGACGGAAGCGGAAAAATACATTTAACGATAAATGCATCAAATGCGACATCATATAAAGTTGCTATCGATGGCCAGTTAAAAGATCTTACCACAGGTGATTTAACATACATATTTACAACATCAGGCACAAAATCATATTCCATAATTGTTTCTGCCTATAATGCGATCGGGCAATTTGTAAGCAGTACAACATCAGTAAATGTTAATGTAGCCAGAAAATTACTTTGGTCAGACGAGTTTGATGTCGATGGAGCTCCAAATACATCAAAATGGGGATACAACACAGGAACCGGTGACGGTTGGGGAAATAACGAACTGGAATATTACACAACTCGCCCCGAAAATGTAATTGTTTCAAATGGAACTCTGAAAATTAAAGCTATAAAAGAAGAATATATGGGAAGCCATTACACCTCTGCAAGAATGCTTACAAAAGGGAAATTCTCGTTTAAATACGGAAGAGCAGAAGTTAGGGCAAAGTTACCGGCAGGTGGTGGAACCTGGCCAGCATTCTGGATGTTGGGTGACAATATTGACACGGCAGGTTGGCCATTATGTGGCGAAGTTGATATCTTGGAATCGGTAGGGAATAATCCAAATGTAAATCATTCGTCATTGCATTCACCTGGACGTTCAGGAAATACACCGGATACAGCCACTATAACAGTATCAAATTCGACAACTGAATTTCACGTTTATGCAGCCGATTGGACTGCCGAAAGTATTAAATTTTATGTAGATGATAAATTGTTTTACACATTTACAAACAGTAGTTCGATGCCATTTAACCAAAACTTTTTTCTGATTTTGAATTTGGCTATGGGAGGAAATTTTGGAGGAACAGTAGATCCGGCTTTCACCAATACAACATTTGAAATTGATTACGTAAGAGTGTATAATTAACATAAGTTTTAAATTGATTTTTTTCAGTAGAGGCTTTGAAACACTAGCTTTACCAGAATAAAATTTTTTAACATGAAAAAGATAAATACAATTGTTTTAGTAGTAATGCTGCTTTTGGTTAGCAGTTCGTTTTATGGTCAAAACTTAAAAATGATGACCTATAATATTCGTCTGGATGTTGCATCTGACGGAGAAAATGCATGGTCAAACCGAAAAGAGTATTTTACTTCTCAAATACAATTTTATAGTCCGGATATTTTTGGAGTTCAGGAAGCAACACCAAGTCAAGTTACTTATATAGCTTCGGCTTTGCCTAATTACAACAAGTATGGAATTGGCAGAGAAGAAGGAGGAACAGGTGAAGCTTGTACGATTTATTACAAAAAAGATCATTTTCAGGTACAGGAAATGAATACATTTTGGCTGTCAGAAACACCAGATGTAGTTTCAAAAGGTTGGGATGCCGCTTGTAACAGAGTTTGTACGTATGCTCTTTTTAAGGATTTAAAAACTAAAAAATCGTTTTGGGTTTTTAATGTGCATCTCGACCATATTGGTAACGAAGCAAGAGTTAAAGGCGTACAACTGATTCTTTCGAGAATGGCAGCTTTAAATACTAAAAAGTATCCAGCCTTTTTGATGGGAGATTTTAACTCAGAACCAGACACAAAACAAATTGCAGAAGTTAGAAAAGTAATGGATGACACCAGAGATGTTTCAATCGAAAAACCTTTTGGACCATCAGGAACATTCAATGATTTTGAGCACAATAAGCCAGTAACGTTATTAATAGATTATATTTTTATTTCTAAAAATAGCGGATTAAAAATTAAAAAACACGCAGTACTAAGTGATTCCAAGGATTTAAGATATCCTTCAGATCATTTACCTGTTTTAATAGAAATAGATTAAAATGAAAAACATCAACAAAAAACTTCAAATTTTACTTTTACTGCCACTTATTGCAGTTCAAATAAAATGCGGAACTTCAAAAAAAACAGTTGCCACTTCCGGTAAAGCAGAATCCTGGATTACGACAACCGATGAATCATCAAAATTGCAAAGGCAAAATGATTTGATTTTTAATTCAGAAATGAATTCTAATCAAACTATTTTAGTAGACGCTTCTCAAAAATTTCAAACTATTGAAGGTTTTGGGTTTTCCTTAACGGGAGGAAGTGCTCAGGCAATTATGAAACTGGATAAAGCAAAGAAAGAAGCATTGCTTCAGGAATTGTTTTCCAGAAAAAATGATGCAATTGGTTTGAGTTATTTGCGAATTAGTATCGGTGCTTCTGATTTGAATGAAAAAGTTTTTTCGTATGATGATATGCCGGAAGGGCAAACTGATTTAAAATTGGAACACTTTAATCTTGGTCCCGATTTGAATGACGTTGTGCCTTTGTTAAAAGAGATTTTAGCAATAAATCCAAAAATAAAAATTATGGGTTCTCCTTGGTCACCTCCAGTTTGGATGAAAGACAACGGAAGCTCAAAAGGCGGAAGTTTACAACCACAATATTATCAGGTTTATGCTGAGTATTTTGTAAAATACATTCAGGCAATGAAAGCTCAGGGAATTGTAATTGACGCTATAACACCCCAAAATGAACCCTTACATCCCGGAAATAATCCGAGTATGTATATGACAGCTTTGCAACAGGCCGATTTTATTAAAACCAATTTAGGTCCCGCTTTTGCGAAAGCAAAAATAAAAACCAAAATCGTAGTTTACGATCACAATTGTAACAAACCCGAATATCCTTTAACGATATTAAATGATCCAAAAGCGTTGCCATTTGTAGCAGGTTCAGCGTTTCATTTATACGAAGGAGATATCAGCGCTTTGTCTACGGTTCATAATGCATACCCAAACAAAGATTTGTATTTTACAGAACAATACACAGGATCAGGAAGCAGTTTTGAATCTGATTTAAAATGGAGCGTAAAAAATGTCGTAATTGGTTCGATGCGCAACTGGAGTGTAAATGCACTTTCCTGGGGATTGGCAAATGATGAATACTACAAACCGTTTACGCCAGGTGGATGTTCTACTTGTAAAGGCGCATTAATGATTGATCAGGCTCAGAATATCAAAAGAGAAGTAGGTTATTACATCATTGGTCACGCTTCAAAATTTGTTCCCGAAGGATCAGTTAGAATCGGGAGTAATATTAGTAGTAATTTATACAATGTTGCGTTTAAAACTCCTTCAGGACAAATTGTTCTAATTGTAGAAAATGACGGAACCTCAGCCGAATCATTCAACATCAAATACAATCAAAAACAAATTTCAACTACTCTAAATGCTGGAGCAGTTGCAACTTACGTTTGGTAACTAAAATTAAATTCATGAAAAAATTAACCACATTTACCTTGTTGATGGTGTCCTTTTTTGCGGTCGCTCAACAAGAAACAATCGATCAGAAAGTAAATGCTTTATTGAAAAAAATGACTATTGAAGAAAAAATAGGTCAGCTTACTCAATACACAGGCGATAATTCTGCAACAGGGCCAATCACCATAAACCCAAACAAACAAGCCGAAATAAAAGCAGGTTTAGTAGGTTCGATGCTTAATATTATCGGAACAAAATACACCAGACAATATCAGGAATTAGCAATGCAATCACGCTTAAAAATTCCGTTGTTATTTGGTCAGGATGTAATTCATGGCTATAAAACAACCTTCCCAATTCCGTTAGCCGAAGCAGCAAGCTGGGATTTACAAGCGATTGAATTAGCAGCGAGAGTTGCGGCTACAGAAGCGTCTGCAAGCGGAATCCACTGGACATTTGCACCGATGGTTGATATTGGCCGCGATCCACGTTGGGGAAGAGTAATGGAAGGAGCGGGAGAAGATACTTACTTAGGTTCTAAAATTGCTTATGCTAGAGTAAAAGGTTTTCAGGGAAATAAATTAGGCGATTTAAACTCTGTTATGGCGTGCGTAAAACACTTTGCAGCTTATGGCGCAGGAGTGGGAGGAAGAGATTACAACTCAGTAGACATGAGCGAGCGTATGTTGCTTGAAACCTATTTGCCGCCTTTTAAAGCAGCTCTTGATGCTGGTGCTGCAACTTTTATGAATTCATTTAATGATTTAAACGGAATTCCTGCAACAGCAAATGTGCACTTGCAACGTGATATTTTAAAAGGAAAATGGAACTTTCAGGGATTTGTAGTTTCTGATTGGGGTTCTATTGGAGAAATGGTAGCACACGGATATTCAAAAGACCTTAAAGCTGCCGCACTTTCTGCAATTACAGCCGGAAGTGATATGGATATGGAAAGTAATGCTTACCGTTATAATTTAGCCGAATTAGTAAAAGAAGGCAAAGTTTCTATCGACTTAATTGATGATGCTGTAAAACGTATTCTTCGCAAGAAATTCGAACTGGGTTTATTTGACGATCCGTACAGATATTCAGATGAAAAAAGGGCTGAAAAAGCTTTAAGTAATCCTGAGAATAGAAAAGCAGCACTTGAAGTGGCTCAAAAAAGTATTGTTTTATTAAAGAATGACAACCAAACATTACCAATCTCTAAAAGTGTAAAAACAATTGCATTTATTGGTCCAATGGTAAAAGAATACAAAGCCAATATGGGATTTTGGTCAGTAGAATTACCGGATGTAAATTATGATAAATGGGTAGTTTCACAATGGGACGGTTTACAAAATAAAGTAGGCAAAAACACCAAATTGCTTTATGCAAAAGGTTGTGAAGTTGACGGAGATAACAAAGACGGATTTGCTGAAGCAGTTGCAACAGCTCAACAAGCAGACGTTGTTATTTTGAGTATTGGCGAAAGACGCGATATGAGCGGTGAGGCAAAAAGCCGAAGCGATCTTCATTTACCGGGCGTTCAGGAAGATTTAGTAAAAGCAATTCAGGCAACAGGAAAACCGGTTGTAGTGCTGGTAAATGCAGGAAGACCATTAATTTTTAACTGGACAGCAGATAATGTTCCGGCAATTGTTTACACTTGGTGGTTAGGAACTGAGGCAGGAAATGCAATAGCAAATGTTTTATTTGGAGATTACAATCCGTCAGGAAAATTGCCAATGACATTCCCGAGAGAAGTAGGGCAAGTGCCTATTTATTACAACCATTTCAGTACAGGAAGACCAGCAAAAGATGAAAATCAAACCAATTATGTTTCAGCTTATATTGATTTAAAAAACTCACCTAAATTTCCTTTTGGGTATGGATTAAGTTATACACAATTCAATTATTCTGATTTGAAATTGTCTTCGACTAAAATAAAAAGCAATGAAACAATTAAAGTTTCGTTTCAATTATCAAACGCTGGAAAAGTTGCAGGAGAAGAAGTAGTGCAATTGTATTTGAAAGATAAATTTGGATCTGTAGTAAGACCGGTTTTAGAATTAAGAGATTTTCAAAAAGTAAAATTAAATGCAGGAGAATCTAAAACTATAGAATTTACAATTGAGAAAGAGAAACTTTCTTTCTACAATAATAAATTAGAATGGACAGCGGAGCCGGGAGATTTCGAAGTAATGATCGGAGCTTCGTCAGCAGATATTAAATTAAGATCAAATTTTGAATTACTTTAAAATTACAATCTCCAAAACTGTAATTAAGTAAAAAAGCGGAGTTTTACAACTCCGCTTTTTTATACTAAAATGTCATTTTTAATTAAAGTGTTTTTTGAAATTGAATTTTATTTTATTCAAAATTCCCTCTTCAATAATATCGACACCAATTCCAAAATTGCTATCTGCAACTTCGTGGTGTGCGGTCCTGAAATCTTCAAAATCTTTCTCAGGAATTTCTAAGTTAATCAATGGTTTAAAATCAATATTGATAGTTCCTCCGTTTTTGGTGATTTTTTTACGGCTGGTATAATCAAAATACGGATTGTTGATAGTGCTTTCCTGTATCGTAAACTTTTCTGTAATATCTATTTTTTGATCCGTCAAAAGTTTAATTTCAAATCGTTCGCTGTCAAAATTATGCCAGAAAGTGATGTCCTTATGCATAAAATCTCTAGCAGTATTTTTGACAATATTCCCATCAAAATACATTAAAAAACGATTGTTTTTACCATCTGTATAATATGGATTTTCAATTGTTGTTTTGTACTCAACTATAAATTCATTTAGCTTTTTATCATCACTTGCGATCTCAATTACAGCATCTTTAAAAATATTTCTAAGATCAGTTCCGTTTCTGTCGTTAACATAGTTTAGCGTATGAAAGAAGAAATTATTCCAACTGTCTATGATTTCCCTTTTATTCGTTTTCTTGAAATATTTACGCATATAATTTGCGCGATTTCCTTTGTATTTAGTCGTTAAATTTAGCTTACCAATATTGTTCTCTACAGTAAGTTCTGATTTTTCATCAACAGCATAATAAGAAAAACGATGTGGAGGTTTAATTTGTAACTCCAAATTTGGTTTAATCTCCAGATAATGCATAAAGAAAATAAAGCCGCGATTTTCAATTAATCCAAATTCATCGCGAAGAGTTACATCCGTAAAATAACTTTCATCTTTGTAATTAATCTTAACAATTACGTGATTAAAAGTCAGTAACGACGGCAAATAATATTTCATGTAGAAGTCAGTATTAAAATTGACCAAAACAATTGAAGAATCAACACCAATATAATCTAAAATCACTTTCAATAAAACAGATTTTGCTTTACAGTCACCCTGCTTGTTTTCATAAGTAATAGACGGTTCCTGAGGTTTGTGACCGTTCATTTCATCTGCATTGTAAATATAATTAATGTGGTTTTGCACATATTCTATTGCAAATTGCAGCTGCTCATCTTTGTTATCGATTTTGTCAAGCTTTTCGACTAAATCCGGCGCAAATTCCTTTAGCGGAGACTTCTCAAAAATAGCATCATAAATTGGAGCGATATAATTTGATAACTCCTTCCAGTTCGCATCCGTTGCAAAATCAATGTAAGAAGAAACTTCTCGATTTGAATCGACAAAATTGATGTAGTTCTCCTCATCGATTACGTATTCCTCACCTTTTTTCAAATAGTTAACTTCAGGTTCAAGAACATTCCCGTTTTCATCCCTAAAAAAAGTCTTTTTATAAGCAATTGTTCTTTCACGATCATTTTTAAAAGTAAACTTATACTTTCCGTAAGCCCAATAACTGTCAGGACCTACCCAAACATATTTAGAGAACTCTTTGCGTAAAAAATCACGATCAGTAAAAATTTTAATTCTGGAATCCTCCATAATCAAAATGTCATAAAGGCGAAGATCTTTTATAGTGATATTGACTTTTTTATTACTGCTTAAAACGCCTCCGCCACTTTGGTTTTCGCTATCAAGTATTTTAACCTTAGTGTCCGGAATTTTATCAACCAGAACACCATCCCTCAAAACACTTATTCTGTGTATAACATACGTTTCATTTTCTTCCAGAACAACATCTACTACAGATGCCCGCTCTAAATTTGCAGGCTCATTTAACGTATAGGCTAAACAAGCATATTCGCTATTTTCATTATCGCTTGTGTAATATATTTTATCTAAAAAATAGCAATAGTCACGTCCCTCGTCTGCTTGTTTTTGAGAGAATTCAGATTCTTTGATATATTCAATAAGTTGCGAATCGCTGATATTGCTAGCCCAATGTTCAGGCTTTTGAATTTTATAAATTTCTGATTGAAGAGTTTGTTCCATAGTAAGGCTTTTAATTGAAGTAGGTAAAATCTTTCGTATATAACAAAAATATAGAATTTTGCCAAGATCTAATAATGGCAGATTGATTATTGAGATAAGTTTGGTTTTCTTACAATAAAGATTTTATTATCTGATTATATAGAAGTTTAATCTTAGATAATTTAATGAAATTCTGAAAGAATTGAGAAAGATGTAAAGGGTAAAACAAGTAGAAATATCAATAATTAATCAGAAGAGATTACAATTGACAGAAAAAAAATGGGATAAAAAATGCAGAAGATTAAAAGGAGAACAGAATTATTTTAAAACGGTATTTATAAAATCCATAGCGCCAATACCTTTATAAGATGCATACAAGGCCTTATCAAAAGCTTCTCGTTTTGCTTTTTTATCCTTTGCTTCAGTTTCAGTAATCATTTGATTGAAAATTCTCTCTTGTTCTTCACTATATTTTATAGAAGCCTCCAGAAGATCATTTTTGGATACTAATCCAAAAGAAGAATAGATTCGTTTCATAAACTTCTTGTTCAGTTTTTCTAGGTTTGGAATGCTCATATTTAAACCAGTTTAATTTTCTATATAAAAGAGACGCATTATTTTAACTTATGTTACAGAATTACAGGTTAAAACGGTCAATTATATATTTCTTCTGTACTTATTTTTTATGCCTTTTTGTTGCAAAAACAACAAGTTAAAAGCTTAATGTGTTATTATGACGCAATGTACTTATTTTTTCAATTTGTTTTTTTATTTTTAAGTTAAAATTGTGATTTTAACACTTGTGTTTTGGCTGATTCAGAACAATAATTTGATTTGAATTTCTAAAAAATGTTTCGATTTTATAAAAATGAATTAAATTGCAGTACCAATAAAAACCGGAAAGTTGTATTTAATAAAAAGTAGATGTTAAAAGACATTTTAGAAAATAATGAAAATTACCAACCTGGACTTTCAATAGATTGTGTGATTTTTGGTTTTCACGACAATCAACTTAAGGTTTTATTGATTAAAGTTCCGCGCAGTCAAAAGTGGTCTTTACCCGGCGGATTTATTCCAATTGATCAGGATATAGATACAGCAGCAGTAACGGTTTTAAACAGCAGAACAGGAGTAGAGGGAATCTTTTTGAGGCAATTTGCAACCTTCGGAAAAATAAAACGAAACGATCTGCATTTTGGGAAAGAAGTTTTAGAATATTTGAAAATCGACGAAGAAAAAGGAAAATGGCTCACGCAGCGTTTTGTAACGATTGGTTATTATGCTCTGGTCGATTTTCTTAAAACGATTCCGAAATCTGTAAATAAAGAAGAAACGATAGAATGGATTGATCATAAAGAAGTTCCTGAACTTATTCTCGATCATAAAGAAATTCTCGATAAAGCCTTACAAACGCTCAGAATCGAATTGAATTTAATGCCAATTGGTTATAATTTATTACCCGAAAAATTTACAATTCCAGAACTTCAGAAACTGTATGAAACCATTTTAGATAAAAAACTGGACAGAAGAAATTTTCTTAGAAAAATAACCAACATCGGAATCCTGACAAAACTCGACGAAAAGAAAAGTAACGTAGCACATAAAGCGCCAAATTTATATACTTTTGATAAAGATAAATACGAAGAAGTCCTTAAAAATGGTTTGAATCAAGGTTGGTAAAATATAGCTAGTTATAGTCAACAGAGACTCAACAGGTTTCAAAAACCTGTCAGGTTTACTAAATCAATACACGATGATAAATATTGAAACATTTAGAAAATTAGCTTTAGCGTATGAAAATGCAACTGAAGAACCACATTTCGAGAAGACCTCTTTTAGAATCAACAAGAAAATATTCGCCAGTTTTGATGAAAAGAATAATCAGGCAGTTTTGAAATTAAATGAAATCGATCAATCTGTTTTTTCCGCTTCAAGCGAAATGATTTTTTACCCTGTTCCTAATAAATGGGGAAAACAAGGTTGGACAATAGTAGAACTTTCAAAAGTAAGACCAGAAATGTTTGAAGACGCCTTGACGCTTTCATATCAAAATGTAGCACCAAAAAAGAAGTAACATTAGACGCAATAGCAAACCCGACAGGTTTTTAAAACCTGTCGGGTTTAAAATTTAAAAATACCACATGAAAGAAAAAGAAATCATATCAAAAACATTGTATGATTTATACCATGATTTAGGGCTTCCGGTCGATTTAATTCATCAGGATTCGGGATTTACGATTCATAACCTGAAAGATATTCCATTTCAATTACCATATCAATCTCCGGTTTTTCGTCCAAATTATTTTTCTTTTGTCTTTGTGAAAGACGGTTCCGGAGAATATACAATCGATGGAAGCACGTTTGAAATAGTTCCCGGTTCAATCTATTTTACCAATCCAAGTAATTACAGAACTTTTAGATGGAATACGATTGAAGAAGTTTATTTAATCACTTTTGACGAAACTTTTCTAAAAGAGAATTTACACCACGATATATTCAATGAGTTCTCTTTTTTATTGACAGAAACCATTCAGCCCAAAAAAATGGAAGTTGAGGCTTTCGCCGAAATGGAACGGTTGTATCTTCAGATTCATAAAGAGTATCATGAAGATTCAATTTATAAATATAGAATCATCGGAAATCTGTTTATTGTAATTCTTCTAAAAATAAAAGAACATTTCTGGACAGATTATGATCCTATATATGAAGGAAATCGAAGTTCTCAAATTGTAAAGACCTTCAAGCAAAATATAGAGAACCATTATCGTGATTTAGTAAATCATAAAACCGAAAGAATTTTTCGTGTAAATGATTATGCAGAACTTCAAAGCCTGCATCCTAATTATTTGAGTAATGTGATTAAAACCAAAACCGGAAAAACCATCATAACCTGGTTATCCGAGAAAACAATTGCCGAAGCGAAATCATTACTTCAGAATTCGGAAATGAGTATTAAAGAAATTGCCTTTCTTTTAGGTTTTACAGAATCGGCTCATTTTAGTAATTATTTCAAAAAAAATACCCAAACAACACCAGCAAACTACAAAAAAGAGCATAAAAAAGGCTAATCTTAGAAATTTGCATCTTTTGCTTTAAAACGCGTACTTTTTCAGAAGTATCTCCATTGCACCTTTGTACTATAATTTTAAAACAAAGAAAAAATGGAAACTTTAAACGGAAAAGTAGTATTAGTTACGGGAGCATCAAGAGGAATTGGAGCTACAATTGCCAGCCAAATTTCAGAGGCCGGAGCCAAAGTAATTATCAATTATTCAGGCGGTAAAGATGCTGCTGATAAAGTGGTAGCCCAAATTATTGCAAAAGATGGAGAAGCAATTGCAGTTCAGGCTGATGTAAGCAAAACAGCTGAGGTTAAAAACTTATTTGATGCTGCAATTGCACATTTTGGTAAAATCGATGTATTGGTAAACAATGCTGGAATCATGATTACCAAACTAATCAAAGACACTACTGATGAAGATTTTACAAGACAATTTGATATTAACGTAAAAGGAACTTTCAACACGATGCGTGAAGCCGCAACTCGTCTGGAAAACAACGGAAGTATCATTAATTTCTCAACTTCAGTAAATAGAATCATGTTGCCTTCTTATGCAACTTATGTAGCCACCAAAGCTGCTGTAGAACAATTAACCAGAGTGTTTTCTAAAGAAATAGGAAGAAAAGGAATCAATGTAAATTCTGTTTCTCCAGGACCAACAAATACGGAGTTATTTACCAACGGAAAACCTCAGGAAGTAATCGATCGTTTAGCTTCACTTTCTGCCTTTAATCGTTTGGGAGAGCCGGATGATATTGCAAAAATAGTAGTGTTTTTGGCAAGCGATAATGCCAAATGGATTACAGCACAAAACATTGGTGTAAACGGAGGAATGGCGTAAACAATTACAATGTCAAAAGTCAATGACAATCTCAATTTCAAAAAAATCTAAAATTAAGAATTATGAAAAATTTAAAAAATAAAGTAGCCCTTATTACCGGATCAGCAAGAGGATTAGGAAAAGCAATCGCAGAACGTTATGCAGCTTTAGGAGCAGATATCGTTATTAATTATTCAAGAGATAAAGCTTCTGCCGATGAAGTTTTGAGCAATGTTCTGGCGATGGGCGTGAAAGCAATTGCGATAAAAGCTGACGTAAGCAAAGTAACTGATTTAGAATATTTATTTGGCGAAGCCAAAAAAGCATTCGGAAAAATAAATATTGTCGTGGCAAATGCCGGAATCGAAATGGTAGAAGTTCCCGTAACCGAGTTCACCGAAGAACAATTTGATAAAGTATTTTCGATCAATACCAAAGGGACTTATTTTACTTTGCAACAAGCCGCAAAACATGTTGAAAATAACGGTAGAATTATCTACATCGCATCAAGTACAACCTCTTTCCCGGTTCCAGGAATGGCCGTTTATGGCGGAAGTAAAATTACTCCAAGATATTTGGTAGATATTTTATCTAAAGAAATTGGTCATAAAGGAATTACAGTAAATTCAATTATTCCGTTTGCAGTAGATCATTCCGGGATTTTTGCTGAAGCAGATAGTTATCCTGAATTAAGAAAACAATTGTTAGACAGTTGTCCAATGCAGCGTTTGGCTGAGGTTGAAGATGTTGCTAATGTAGCCGAATTTTTTGCCAGCGATTTATCTTCTTTCGTTAACGGTCAACATTTATTAGTAAATGGTGGAGCAACAAACTAAGAATCAATACAAACCAAAAAGCAGTAAAATGTCAAGATGTTTTGTTGCTTTTTTTATTTTAAAGATATGTTTCTAAAAATAATACATGCTGGATTGTTTCTATTCGTCGTTTTTATGGGAATAAAACAAGGTTACGCGATTATAAGTGGCGAAACAGAAATGATAAGAATGTTCGAAGATTTTAATTTCAATAAAACCCAAATTTTGGTATTTGGAATAATCACTTTAATTAGCGGATTTTTGATTTTTCATCCAAAGACATTCTTGGCAGGAAATTTTATAATGGCCACAACTATTTTGCTTTTAATGGTTCTTCAGATTCAGAATCAAAACTTAAAAGGAGCAATTGTTGAAATGCCATTTTTATTAATGAACATCGTTTTGGTGTATTGGAAATATCCTTTTTCTAAAGTTTTTTTGAATTAACAAACCCGACAGGTTTCAAAAACCTGTCGGGTTTACTTGCGTGTGTGTTTATTCAATAATGGTTCTAAAAGTTAAATTTACACGAGGTTTTGATGTTGTTTTTGTTGGCGGTAAACGATGCAGCCAATGTGTTTGTGTAGTGCCTTTCATGACCAATAAACTACCATGTTCTAAGATTAACGAAACCGTTTCTTTGGTTTCCTTGTGCTTGAAAGCAAATTTTCTTTCAGCGCCAAAACTTACCGAACCAATCGCACCATTCTTCTTTAAGTCTTTTTCGGCATCGCTGTGCCACGCCATACCTTCATCACCGGAATGGTACAAATTGAGTAAACAAGAATTAAATGTTTCACCTGTTTTTTCTTCAATAACAGCTTTTAATTTGAGTAATTCTTTAGTCCACGGAAGTGCTTTTTTTGTGGTATTCGAATACGTATATTCAAAACCCGAATCGCCGTACCATGCTACTTTTCGTTTGGTAAGAATTAGTTTCCCGAATATAATTGCCTCATCATTTTTCCATTCAATCGTATTCAAAAGCACATCCAGATAATGATTGGCATTTTCTCTGGAGAATAACTTTCCATAATAATTTACAGTTCCATCTTTAGGAAGTAAATTGGTCGTTTCGTCTGTATGCGGATTAAATAAGTCCATTTTTCCAGTTTTGATATTCGGTTTTCATGCAATGTCCGCATGGTCTGAAACCATTTTGTTTGGCTTCATTTTCAGATAAAAAGAAAACTCGGTTTTCACGTTTCATTCTTTTGCCCGAAGAACATTTTAAAGTTCCGTAGATTTTTAGTTTTCGGTTTCCACCAAAACAAATTTCTGCATTTTTAATTTTATTTCGTAGATCTGAATCAAGAATTTTGTTGTGTTGAATCATATTGTTTTTATAGATATTTTATTGTAGAGATGCACTGCAGTGCGTCTAACGTTTTGAGTTTTTTTCGCCACGAATTCACGAATTAAACTAATTCTATTCGCATAGATTTTAAAAATAATTCGTGAATTCGTGGCGAAAAAAAAGTTATTTACGAAAGTGCATCATGAAAAATAATCCCCAATGTATGTCGTTCACCCGAATGAATTTCGCTTACGCCATGTTTCATATTCACACGATAATAACCTTTTGTACCTTTTACAGGTCTAAAATTTGTTGTAAAAACTAAAATATCTCCCTTTTTAGGTTTCAACACAATTGCCTTCGATTGCGCTCTGGGCGTTTGTTGCGTTAAAACAAATTCGCCACCGGTAAAATCTTCATCAGGTTCGTTGAGAAAAATCACGATTTGAATAGGGAAATATATATCGCCATATAAATCCTGATGCAAAGTATTAAAACCACTTTTACCATATTTTAAAATTAAAACCGTTGCTTTTAGCTGATTATTTGCGTGACATTCTTCTAACAATTTTGCGTGAGTTTCAGGAAAAGTAGTGTTGATATTTAGAACTTTCATCCATGCATTTGCAATTGGTGCCAATTTTGGATAAATGGCCGAACGAATGTTTTGAATTAAATCAGGCAACGGATAATTAAAATATTTGTATTCGCCCAAACCAAACCGATAACGTTCCATTACAACCGTTTTTCGGTATAAATTTGGATTATCATAATCGAATTTTAAATCTTCGCATTGTTCGTTATTAAGCACTTTTGGAATAATTGCGAATCCATTTTCGTGCATAGATTCGGTGATGCTGTCCCAATTAAGAGAAGCAATTTTTGATTGTATATTTTGCATAAGAATTTTTAGATTTAGATTTTTTTTCCGCCAGGAATTCGCGAATTAAACTAATTCTGCAGTGTAGATTTTTTCAAAATAAAAAAAAATAATTCGTGAATTACTTCGTCCGTTCGCTATCGCTCGGGTCGTGGCTGAAAAAATTATGGATTTAACTGCGCACCTTCCCACCCAATAATGGCTGTTTTTCGGGTATTTCCCCACATATAACCACCAAAGGTTCCGGTAGATTGAATAACGCGGTGACACGGAATTAAAAAGGCAACAGGATTACTGCCAATTGCAGTTCCGACAGCACGTGAAGCATTTGGTTTCTCGATTTGTTGTGCGATTGATCCGTAAGTAGACAATTGTCCCATTGGAATTTTGAGTAAGGTTTCCCAAACTTTCAACTGGAAATCAGTTCCTTTTAAATGCAGTTTTATTTCAGATAATTTGCTCCAGTCGTTCTGAAAAATGAATAAAGCATTTTGTTGCATTAAATCCAGTTTTCGGGTGAAAGTTGCATTAGGGAATTTATGTTTTAAATCTTCAAATCCAATTTCTTCGCTTTCGGCGAAAGCCATAAAACAAACGCCTTTTTGGGTAGAAGCAACAATGATATTCCCAAACGGACTCTCGGCAAAGCTGAAATTGATTTCTAAATTTTTACCGCCATTTTTATATTCGGCGGGAGTCATTCCTTCGATGTTTACAAACAAATCATGAAGTCGGCTTGTTCCGGAAAGTCCCGTGTCAAAAGCGGCGTCAAATAAGGTGGCCTGATTGTCTTCTTTCAGAATTTTTTTGGCGTGTTCAACACTAATATATTGCAAAAACTTCTTCGGACTTGTTCCTGCCCATTCTGTAAACAAACGCTGAAAGTGAAACGGACTTAAATGGACTTTTTCGGCAACTTCATCAAGATTAGGTTGCGTTTTAAAGTTGGTTTTGATATAATCAATCGCATCTGCAATTCGGTTATAATTGATGTTTTCCTGTGTGTTCATTTTCATTCAATTTTATAATGCAAATATCGATTGGTTTTTGCGGGTATAAAATCCGAAACTTGCGGAAGTGTCGCTGTTTGTTTCAGGTTTCAAGTTCTGTAACAACTTGAAACCTGAAACAATTGATGCTATAACTTCTTTTCCATTTTATAATTAATAAGCTCAACACCTAATCTTATGTTTCTTTGTTCGGCTTTAACAATAAAATCTTTCTTTTCAAAAAATGGTTTTGCAGTTATGCTGATATCAGAATTTATAATTTTTGAATGCTGATTCTTCGCTTCAAGTTCTAATTTGGTTAAGATTTTATTGGCGATTCCTTGTTTTTGAAAATCTTTGTGAACGTAAAAGAAATCAATATAATTTGCGTCTTTTAAAGTTCCGAAACCTGTGATTTTATTTTCGATAACAGCCAGTAAAACAAACTGCGTATTAATAACATCAAGCCAACGTTCTGTATTTTGAACTCCGGAACTCCAGACTTCAATTTGAGCCAAATTATAATCATTTTTGCAAACTTCTTGAATCGTTCCGATATACAATTCCTGCATTTCTTTCAGGTCTGAAATTGTCGCTTTTCTGAAATTTATATCCATTAGATTCGAAATTAATGCACTGTAGTTTTAGAAAAAAGATTAATTACTGCAACGCCAATTACAATCAAAGTTAATCCAATAATAGCAGGTAAATCTGGAATTTGTTTGAAAAAAACGGCTCCAATAATAGTAATTAACACAATCCCAACACCAGACCAAATTGCATAAGCAATCCCAACGGGAATAGTTCTAATAGCAAAACTCAAAAAGTAAAATGCGGCAAAATACCCCACAATCGTAACAATGCTGGGAATAAGTTGTGTAAATTGTTCGGATTTTTTTAATGCCGATGTTGCAATGATTTCGAATATAATAGCAATTCCTAAAAAGAAGAAGTTTTTCATATTTCACGGTTTTTACAAAGTTAGTCTTTCTTATAAAACAAAACCCGACAGATTTTTAAAATCTATCGGGTTTGAAATATGTAATCGAAGAAATCTAAAATCAGAAATCTTCAATCTAAAATTTACTAGTATCTGTAGTATTCTGGTTTGAATGGACCTTCAACTGGAACACCAATATAAGCAGCTTGATCGTCACGTAAAGTTTCCAATTCAACTCCTAATTTAGCTAAGTGCAAAGCAGCAACTTTTTCATCTAAATGTTTTGGTAACATATAAACGTCATTGTTGTAAGCAGCGCTGTTATTCCATAATTCGATTTGCGCTAAAGTTTGGTTTGTAAATGAGTTACTCATTACAAAACTTGGGTGACCTGTAGCACAACCAAGGTTTACTAAACGACCTTCAGCAAGAATGATGATATCTTTTCCAGCGATAGTATATTTGTCAACTTGTGGTTTGATTTCGATTTTTGATGCACCGTGGTTTTTGTTCAACCAAGCCATATCAATTTCGTTATCAAAGTGTCCGATGTTACAAACAACAGTTTTGTCTTTCATTTGCTCGAAATGACTTCCAAGAACGATATCTTTATTTCCTGTAGTTGTAATGATGATATCAGCATTAGCAATTACAGTGTTTAATTTTTTAACTTCATAACCGTCCATTGCAGCTTGTAAAGCACAAATTGGGTCAATTTCAGTAACAGTTACAATAGATCCAGCACCTCTAAAAGAAGCTGCAGTTCCTTTTCCAACATCACCGTATCCACAAACGATAACTCTTTTTCCAGCTAACATTAAGTCAGTTGCACGACGAACTGCATCTACAGCAGATTCTTTACAACCGTATTTGTTATCAAATTTCGATTTAGTAACAGAGTCGTTAATGTTGATTGCAGGCATTGGTAAAGTTCCGGCTTTTACTCTTTCGTAAAGTCTGTGAACTCCAGTTGTAGTTTCTTCAGACAATCCTTTGATTCCAGGAACTAATTCCGGGAAACGGTCAATAACCATGTTTGTTAAATCTCCACCGTCATCAAGAATCATGTTCAATGGTTTTCTGTCCTCACCAAAGAATAAAGTTTGCTCAATACACCAGTCAAATGATTGCTCATCAAGACCTTTCCATGCATAAACCTGAATTCCGGCAGCAGCAATAGCAGCAGCAGCCTGATCCTGAGTAGAGAAAATGTTACAAGAAGACCAAGTAACCTCAGCACCAAGAGCGATTAAAGTTTCGATCAAAACAGCAGTCTGAATCGTCATGTGCAAACATCCAGCGATACGAGCACCTTTAAGAGGTTGTTCGTCTTTATATTCAGCACGAAGCGCCATTAAACCTGGCATTTCAGCTTCAGCTAGTTCAATTTCTTTTCTTCCCCAAGCCGCTAGAGAAATGTCTTTTACTTTGAAAGCCACAAAAGGCGTAGTTGTAGTACTCATTATATAGTATATTTGTATATTGTAAAATTTTTGCAAATTTACGGAATAGCTTTTTAATTTTGACTACTTTCTGTAAGATTTGTGAAATGTTTAATTTCTTAATCTTTAGAATGTTAGTTAGGTATAGCTTTTAGAAGTTAATTCCTCTTTTGATGAAATCCTTTTTAATTCTATCAGTTTATAAATTAGGATTTTTGTAATCTGTTTTTTTATACTAGTCTTTCGTTTTTTTAATATAGTATTAGACATCTTTTTGGTGATTTAGATTTTATTGTTGTATTATTTTTATGGAAAGAAGTTGTTTTGGTATTTTGTATTTTTTTTTCATAGTATTCTATAATTACTATCTTGCGCTATGAATTAAATCATTGATTTAACAATTTTAGGAAAAAAATGAAAACAAAAACAGCATTAATAATTGGCCATCCCGGACATGAACTAAGAGCATATACATATATAAAAAAATACAAACCAGATGTATTTATTTTAACTGATGGCTCTGGCTCAAGTAATGCTTCAAGAATTCATCAATCTATAAAATTACTAGATTCAATAGGGGCGAAATTTCAAGATTCTATAAAAGTATTTACAGATAAGGAATTATATAATATAGTTTTAGAGCAAGATTTGTCTGAGATATCATCATATATGAATAGCTTGAAGAATCTCATTATTACAAATAATTATGATGTAATTGTAGGTGATGCTTTAGAAGGATTTAATCCTACTCATGATATTTGCAGGTATTTGATCAACGGGATTCTTTCAGCGATATCTTCTGATGATAGTTCAAAAGAAATCTTAAATTATGATTTTGTATTAGACTCTGCACCAAATAACATTTCAATTGATAATAATATAGGAGGACTGTCTCTGAGGCTTTCTGACGAAGAATTTTATATGAAAATGGAAGCGGCAATGAATTATCCGGAGTTAAAATATGAAGTTGAAACGGCTGTTAAGAAATATGGGAAAGAAGTCTTTTTGTGGGAATCATTTGGAAAGGTGTCAGATCTTAGTCAAATTTCAAACTGGAATACTTCAAAACCTTACTACGAGCAGTTTGGAGAAAAAAGAGTGAAAGAGGGATCGTACTCTACTGTTATAACTTTTGAAAAACATATTAAACCTATTGCTGAATTGTGTTTGGGTATTAATGATAATTTAGTATAAATGAATGTATTAATCACAAACATTGCTATTTCTGAATACACCGGAACAGAAACATATGTAAAAGAATTAGCAATTGAACTCGTCAACAGAGGGCATTTAGTAGAAATTTTCACATTGAGAATGGGTAATTTGTCGAAGGAGTTGATAGAAAAAGGAATTAACGTTACTTCTAATTTAAAAAAGTTAAAGCTAATTCCTGATATTATTCATGCACATCACAATATTACCGCACTTAAAGCAATAAGTTTTTTTAAATTTACCCCTGTAGTTTATTTTATTCATGATAGGACTTTTATATTTGATCATCCATATATACATAAGAATATTCTTAGATATGTAGCTGTTGATTATAATTGTAAAGAACGATATTGTTTAGAAAATAATTTTAAAGAAGAGGATGTGGAAATTGTTTATAATTGGGTAAATACAGACCGATTTCGTTTGAAAGAAAATATTAATAAACAACCAAAAAAGGCATTGGTTTTTTCTAATTATTTGAATGATAATAATATTTATCCTCAAATAAAAGAGGCTTGTAAAGAGCTTGGAGTTGAAGTTGAAATAATAGGTTATTCAAGTGGGAATATTTGTCTGCAGCCTGAAAAAATACTTAATGAATATGATTTGGTGTTTGCGAAAGCAAAAGCAGCAATAGAAGCTATGGCAACAGGAGCCGCTGTAATTGTTTGTGATTTTAGAGGATTAGGAGGTATGGTTACAAGTTCTAATATGAAACATTTTAGAGATTTTAATTTTGGAATGAAACTCATGACGAATATCCCGACAAAAAATAATCTGATTGTAGAGATTAATAAATATGATTTTTGCGATACAATTAAAGTTTCTGAATATATTATTAAAGAGTCTAATTTTCTTTCGGTTGTTTCACAATTAGAAGAGATTTACTCAGATGTGATAATAGATTTTAAAAATCAAATAAGAGGAAAATATAATTCTCCATTTTTTCAATATATATTTATATATAAGTGTATAATAGTAAATTTAACGAAGCTTCGTTTAAAATCGAAATTTCTTAAATTGTATGCTTTTTTAAAGTATTGTTTAAAAAAATAATGCAAAATTCTTTTAATAATATAAATTAATAATTGCAAGAAATAATATGACAGCTAATATTTTAATAGTTTGCATACTTACTTTGATAATTCATTTTATAGGGATTATTAGTTTATCGGCTAAGATTGTTGGAACAAGGACCAGGAGAATTGCCTCTTCTGCTTCTATTTTTAATATAATAATTATCATATCACAATTTTCAAATACAATACAAGCTCCTTTGTTGACAAAAACGGTCGAAAATAATATCAATCTTGGAAACTCGCCAGATCTTTCAATCTTTAGATATATTATCTTTTCTGCTACAATTGGAAGTGTTTTGGGAGGTTTATTGATTCCAACAATTCACAGATTTATGGAAAAAGGTGTAAATGCATTATATAATAATCGCTCAGTTTTTTTGGTAGTAATTAAATCGTTTAGTTTGTCTACAGTTATTCATTTTAAAAATAGTTGTACAATACCAAAGAAATCTAATTTTGATCGATTAAATAAATTTAAAGATATATATATAGAATTAGTGTTACTGAACGTTGTGGTATACGCTTTTATTACAGTAAGTGTATTATCATGTTTATATGCAGGCTATTTAAATCCAAATTTAAGAACTACATCATTGTCAATGAGTGGTGTTGCCGTTAGCTTAGGCTCTATTGGTATGATGTTGTTTATAGAGCCATATCATGCAACTTTAACAGACAAAGTTATAGACGGTTCTGTAACCGAATCATTTTTTAGAAGACATCTAACTTTTGTTATAATTGCACGTATTTTTGGAACCATTTTGGGACAATTTATTTTTATTCCGTTGGCATGGTTAATTGTGAAATTAGCTGAAATGTTATAAAAATAAAGATTCTAAAATTTGATTACTGTAAAATCATAATAAAATATTTTTGTTACATAATAAAATACAATAAAAAAACTAAAGATATATGAATTTATATCACATATATGGTTTAAATTAGAATATAATATTATATTCTTTGATTTAACATCATTAATCATTCATAATTAGAAAAGCATGCCTTTATTTCAAACCATACAATTCAACGAAACTACCAAAATCTTAGTTTGGCAAATAACCGAATCTTTTGAGGAGTTATTAAGCAAAGTAGTTTTGAAAGAAAAAACGCAGCTTCGTCTAAACGGTATGAAGTCACAAATGCATCAGCGTGCCTTTTTGAGCGTTCGTATGTTAATACAGGAAATGGGTTTTACAGATCATGAATTGCATTATGACGAGTTTGGGAAACCCTATTTTGATTGTCATAATTATATTTCGATTACGCATTCGCATGATTTTGCGGCTATTATAATTAGCGACGAAACGGTGGGAATCGATATGGAATTACAACGCGAAAAAATTCTTAGAATTGCCGATAAGTTTGTCGACACAGAAAATAGTTATTTATCCCGAAATTCCGGAATTCAAAACGGTGCCGATTATATTAGGGAGCTTACAGTAATCTGGGGAGCAAAAGAAGCCATCTTTAAAATCAGAAACGAAAAAGGAATCAGTTTTAAAGATCATATTAGCATTGACGCTTTCTCTTTAGACAAAAATCAAACCCAGGCAAGCCTTCATTTTAATGATTTGGTAATAGAATTTGATGTGCATTATGAAGAAATAAAATCTAGTACTTCAGGACAGGATTTTACTTTGGTTTATGCTTTTGAGAAGTAGTTTTTAGTCTCAGTGTTCAGTGGCAGTCTCCAGTGAATAAGGACAATCTTGTCATTGCGAGGAACGAAGCAACCACACTTCATTAAATTAACCAACGTTTCTTTGCAGCGAGATTGCTTCGTTCCTCGCAATGACAGACAATACGTTTAATAGCTTATAGCTTAGAAACTTCACTCATCTTTTGCGATGTTCAAACATGCTCACAAACAAAAAAGTTCCCATTTTTCGGGCACGTCTTTTCAGGGTTTCTACATTTTCGCCTTCAAAATGTTCATCTAAAGTCTGAACCCAATAATTAAGCCATATTCCGAATTCGTTCGAGGTGATTGAGCCCTCAAAATGTGCGTCAACTTTATTGTGTACTGCATGCGGATTGCCTTTGTATTTTTTTACTGCAAATAAATTGGTTTCCCAAAAATCTGTTAGCTTTTCAAGATGTGTGTCCCAATCTTTAATCATGGTATTAAAATAAAAACCAATTTCTTCATCGGCTCTTATTTTAGTATAGAACTGATGTACTAAAAAAGAAACATCAGCTCTATTTTCTATTTGTTTTCTCATACTAAGAAGTTGTTCAGGATTATAAATAAAATACTTAATATAACGCTGGTAAGAATGAAGTTAAAAACCACTTTGTGTTTCATTTGTGCCAAGATAGAGGTATTGGCTAAGATACAAGCCAAAACAATAATACCCAATTGTATCATCTGACCAATAGAGGTTCCGTGAGAAAGAATATACATTGCTGCAGCTGCACCTAAACAGCTTTGACCAATTACAGCCATTGTTGCAGAACCAATATAATTTTTATTGAAATTTTCAAATGTTGTTTGATAAAGTGTCATAATATTTGTTTTTAGAGTTACAAAGTTACAAGCACTTTGAGGCTCTATTTTATGACTAAAATCATAAAACAAGAACTATTTTATCGGTATACTTTCCTGTTTATAATCTTCAAAACACCTTTTTTTTCCAAAGCTTTTATGGTTCTGATGACAGTTTCGACGCGTAAACCGGTTAAATCCCCAATTTGTTGTCTTGTGAAATTAATGAGGTAGCCGTTTTCGTTTTTCTTGAAATTAAAATAAGCAATTCCGTGATCGATTAATTTCAAAACACGATGTTCAGGTTCCTGCGTAGACATTTCGGCTGCCATAACCGATTTGTAATACAAACGTTGGGCTAAATTTTCGATGATTTTAATGCTAATAGCGGAGTTTTCTTCCAGCAATTTCATAAAACTGTTTTTAGGCAACAGAAGAATTTCTGAATCTTCAACCGCAATGGCATTAGCAGGATATTTTTGATTTAAGAACAAAGGCGGTTCTCCAAAAGATTGTTCTTTATAAAAGATTCCCTGAATAAATTCGCGGGCATCATCATTATAATTGCTCATTTTTACTTCGCCGGAAACAATTTGATAATAATGAGTTGGCAAATTCCCTTCCTCAAAAATAATTTCGTTTTTGGCGAAATTTTTCTTCACAGCACCATATTTTTCCAAAAGATCAAATGCAATCATAATATTGTTTCTTGGTAGTTAAAAGGTAACACACAAATATAATTATTCAAAATAGTTCTTCTACATTAAAAAACTTTTACTTTTACGGCGATTATGCAGCAAAAATTACGCAATATACATCAGCAAATTTTAGAGGCTAAAAGAGATGGACAAAAATTATTGGCTATACTTTTGGATCCGGATAAAATTGTCTGGGAAAATTTAGACCATTTATTACAGAAGATAAACGAATCTCCTGCAACACATATTTTTGTGGGAGGGAGTATTGTGGAATCAACAATCTTAGAAGATTTGATTGCACAATTAAAACAAAATACCAATTTGCCAGTTGTGATATTTCCGGGTAATCCGTCACAGATTTCACCTCAGGCAGATGCTATTTTGTTCTTGTCTTTATTGTCTGGTCGCAATCCTGATTATTTAATAGAATATCAGGTTCAGGCGGCACCAATTCTTAAAAAAACGAATCTGGAGGTTATTTCTACAGGTTATATTTTAATAGAAAGTGGTAATGAAACTGCTGTTGCCCGGGTTAGTAAAACAAAACCGCTTAATAGAGAAGATTTTGATCTGGCTTTGGCAACCGCACAGGCGGGAGAAATGTTAGGAAATAAATTAATCTATTTAGAGGCTGGAAGCGGAGCAAAAAATGCCGTTCCGCTGGAAATGATACAGTTAATTTCGCAAAATATCAGAATTCCTGTAATTGTTGGAGGAGGAATTGTAGATTTGCACGGAATTCAAAATGCATATAATGCTGGTGCTGATTTAGTAGTTATTGGAACTGCTTTTGAAAATGACAGTCATTTTTTTGAATCAGAATAAAACAACCAAAACAAACCCAAAATGATTGATTTTTTTCTCGATAGTTACAAGAACGCTCCTTTATGGCATATTGCTCTGGAGTTTTTGGTTTTTGTTTGCGGAATTTTGAGCGTTTGGTTTGCTAAAAAAGAAAATATTTGGGTATATCCTACAGGTCTAATTGCTACAGTAATTTCAGTATATCTCTTATATATTGCAGGTTACATAGGAGACATGATTATCAATGGATATTTCTCGATTATGAGTATTTATGGTTGGTATGTCTGGGCAAAAGGAGGAACAGCCGAGGATAATTTACCAATTACCCGAACGAGTTTTAATGAAAAAATAATCGGAATCGGACTGTTTATTGTTACTGTTTTTGTAGTTTTCGGGATTTATAAGTTTTTTGACTACGATATCAAAAAAGACAATTATGTTGACATGATTTCGTCTGGAATATTTTTTGCAGGAATGTGGTACATGGCCAGGAAAAAAATCGAAAACTGGACACTTTGGATTATTGGTGATATTATTGTAGTGCCTCTTTATGCTTATCGCGGCTTAGGGATGTTGTCACTTCAGTATTTAATTTTTACAATTTTGGCTATTTCAGCTTATTTAGAATGGAGAAAGATCTTAGACAGCAAAAAACAGCTATCATAAAAATTGCTTTATTTGGTCCTGAAAGTACAGGAAAAACCACATTGGCAAAACAACTTGCAGAATACTATGAAACCGAATGGGTTCCTGAGTTTGCACGTGACTATTTACAAGAAAAATGGGAAGAGAATCAGCATATTTGCGTAGCTGATGATATGATGCCTATTGCATACGGACAAGTTGCACTAGAAAATAAAAAACTTACTGTGGCAAATAAGTATTTGTTTTGCGATACTAATTTAATGGTTACTAAGGTTTTTTCTGAAATGTATTATGGCTTCTCAGATCCATTATTACACGAAGCAGCTTTAGAGCATGAATACGATTTGTTTTTCCTTACAGATATTGATGTTCCTTGGGAAAAAGACGACATTAGAGATACTCCTGATGGTAGAGAAAGTGTTTTTTCAGTTTTTAAACAAACACTGATTGATACTAAAAAGCCTTTTATAACACTTTCCGGAGATAAAGAATGTCGACTGGCAAAAGCTATAGCTATTATCAATGATTTGACTATGGCTAAAGAACGTAATTTTACATCAGAAGATTTTGTTCAGATTTACGAGCATGGAATTCCTTTTCAGAATATAATTGAACAGTTTAAGATTTTAAAGAAGGGGATTTCAAAAAGCAATTTGATAAGTCCGGCAACTATTGGTAACGGAATTGTAGAATTATCAAATGAAGATTTTGAAGAAAAAGCAGCTTTTTTTGATTGTCAAAGAGAACATTTAAAATTAAATAAATTTGTTCCGGCTTCTGGAGCGGCAACAAGAATGTTTAAGTTTTTGAAATCATTTTTGAATGAGTTTGAAGTCGAAAAAGAAACAATAAATGCTTATATTAATAGAAAAAAAGACAAAGAACTGCCAATTTTTATTGTAGCAATGGAGAAGTTTCCGTTTTTTGAAGCTATAGATAAAAAATTAAAAGAAATCTATCCTGATTTTGAAACTTTAGATAGAAATTATAAAAACTATTATTTTATAAAATTATTAATGTCTTCGGATCATTTTAATTTTGCCAATAAACCAAAAGCAGTTTTACCTTTTCATAAGTATAAAACGCATATCGCAAACCCAATAGAGGAGCATTTGAATGAGTGTGTGCATTATGCAACAGCAAATCAAGTTTCTCATTTGCATTTTACCGTTTCTGAAATACATCAGGATTTATTTGAAGAAGCTGTAGAATTGGTAAAAGATAAAGTAGAAGAACGTTCAGAAACTAAAATTGATATTAGCTATTCTTATCAAAATAAAGCCACAGATTCTATTACTATTGAAACAAAAAATAAAGTTTTCAGAGATCAAAATGGAGCACTGGTTTTTAGACCTGGAGGACACGGAGCATTGATTGAAAATTTGGGTAATCTTGACTCAGATGTTATTTTTATAAAGAATATTGACAATGTGATTCAAAATCATATTGAAGAAACTACATTGTACAAAAAGGCTTTGGCGGGAATTTTAATAGAAAATCAACAAAGAGTTTTCAATTATTTAAAAGCGATCGATAAGCAGGAAATAAAAGAAGATTCTATAGACGAAGTAGTTACGTTTTTGACTAAAAAGCTAAATATAGAAATCACAGAAGACTTTGATAAGTTTACTTTTGAAAACAAAATTGATAAAATTAAAGAATTACTGGACAGACCAATCCGAGTATGCGGAATGGTTAAAAATGAAGGAGAACCTGGCGGAGGTCCGTTTTGGGTTATGAATGATCATGGTGTAGTAAGTCTTCAAATTGTAGAGAGCTCTCAAGTTGATATAGAAAGTAAAAAGCAGCAAAAAATTTTAACCGAAGCGACACATTTCAACCCGGTAGATTTAGTTTGCGGAATCAGAAATTATAAAAATCAAAAATTTGATTTGTTGCGATTTGTAGATCAAAATGCGGGTTTTATTGTAGAGAAAAGTGTAGACGGCAAAACAGTAAAAAGCTATGAATTGCCAGGATTATGGAATGGTGCAATGGCAAACTGGCTGACTATTTTTGTGTCGGTACCGTTAATCACTTTTAATCCGGTAAAAACAGTAAATGATTTGCTAAAACCAGCACACCAACTACAATAATGGATATAGATAAAATCATATCAGAGTTAAGTTTTAAGGCTGTTAGAAGTAGTGGTGCCGGTGGACAAAACGTGAATAAAGTCTCCTCAAAAGTGGTTTTGACTTTTGATTTGAATACTTCTCAGGCTTTGTCTGAAGAAGAAAAACTGCTTTTACAAACCAACATTGCATCACGATTAACAACTGAAAATATACTTGTTTTAAATTGTGATGAAGATAGAAGCCAGCTTAAAAACAAAGATATTGTTACAAAGCGATTTTTGGAAATAATTAAAAAAGGATTGTTTGTTCCTAAGGCTCGAAAAGCGACTAAGATTCCAAAATCTGTAATTAAAAAACGTATCAAAGACAAAAAGAATATTTCTGATCTTAAACAATCAAGAAGAAAACCGGATTTAGATTAATACTCTTGTTGAATAAAAAGATAATTTAATTATGAAGAAACTTAATTATTTGCAAATTGTTTTCCATACAATAGGAGTTTGGATTCTTATTTTGTCAATATATTCTTTTTCAGGACTGTATAATATACGGATTTTAGAATTATCACAGAAAAACGGAGTTGAAAAAATAGCTCATAACGCAAAAAAATATGCGTTAAGTTCTGTAGATATTATGAATGTATCTTTGGCTAAGGGACTTTCAATTTCCATAGTTATATTAATTGGCACTGTTCTTTCAATAGCAGTTTCTGTAAAAAAGAAATGGTTATTGTTAAATTGTCTATTTGTGTTTTTGTTGAGTATTTTAATAAGCAGGCTTGGCTTGTTTAACGGAGTTATGAGAGGAATTATTTCTCCTGAAAATGTAAACTACAATTTGCGATACAAATATATTGCGCAAGGAATATTATTTTTGATAATTGGAATATCACTCTTTAGCCTAAAAAAAATAAATATGATAATTGAAAAGAACAAATAAAAAGATAAAGTCAGTAAATTATTTGTTGTAATGTTTTTGGAATTTGATTTTTGAAATTTTTAACATTACATTTGCACTGTCTCAAAGGGGTGCTCTAAATAACGAGCTGAGATCATACCCAAAGAACCTGAGCGAGTAATGTTGCTAAGGGAAAAACGACAATTTTAGCGTGTATACTATATTTTGTCGTGAAACATTTATTAATTTAACAAAAAGAATAATTCCCCCTTTTATTCGTAATTTTTTTACGGATGAAAACTATTATTAAAGGTGCTTTTAAAGGTACAAAGGTACAAAGTTGCAAAGGTTCAAAGTTGAATCAAAAATCTATTTTCTTTACTCTATTCTCTATTTTCTTTACTCTTTTTTCTTTCGCTCAGGAACAAGATTCTACAAAAGTCAACAAGCTTGACGATGTATTGGTTTCTGCGGTTCGTGTTACTGCAAAAACGCCGGTAAGTTTTAGCAATCTGGATAAAAAAGATATTAAATTTAGAAATCTGGGTCAGGATATTCCAATTTTAATGAATTACTTACCATCAGTTGTAACAACTTCTGATGCAGGAAACGGAATGGGTTATACCGGAATCAGAGTGCGTGGTAGCGATGCAACGAGAGTAAATGTAACGATAAACGGAATTCCATACAACGATGCCGAAAGTCAAGGGACCTTCTGGGTGAATATGCCTGATTTTGCCTCTTCTGTAGAGAGTCTGCAATTGCAGCGTGGTGTAGGAACTTCTACAAATGGTGCTGCTGCTTTTGGTGCAAGTTTGAATATGTTGACAGACAATTATGCGTCTAAAGCTAATGGAGAAATTTCAAGTTCTTACGGAAGTTTTAATTCTAATAAAAATACAGTAAAATTTAGCACAGGTCTATTAAACGATCATTTTGAACTTGCAGGACGTTTGTCTACCATTAAATCTGATGGTTATGTAGATCGTGCAAGCTCAGATTTAAAATCGTATTTTCTTCAAGGAACTTATGTTGGAAAAACAACTTTAATTAAAGCGTTAGTTTTTGGAGGAACTGAAAAAACATACCAATCCTGGAACGGAATTGATGCTGAGACATTAAATTCAGATCGAACTTATAATTCAGCAGGAAAGTATAAAGATGATGCAGGAAATGTCCATTTCTATGACAACGAAACTGATAATTATAAACAAAATCATTATCAATTACATTGGAGTGAATCGCTTTCTGATAAATGGAGCAGCAACTTAGCTATTCATTATACTAAAGGAAAAGGGTTTTATGAAAATTATAAATATAATGAACCAGTTGCTGGATATGGACCAATTCAGTCTACAAAAATGGTTGAAAATGCTTTAGGAGAATTAGTTCTTGGAACCGATTTAATCCGTCAGAAATGGTTAGATAATGATTTCTACGGAACAACTTTTTCAGTAAAATATAAAGAAGAAAAGTTAGATGTTATTCTTGGCGGAGGCTGGAATAAATATGAAGGAGATCATTTTGGTAAAGTAATCTGGGCCAGATATTCTGATAAGTCTGAATTAGGCGATCATTATTACGATGATTTTTCAACAAAAACAGATGGGAATATTTTCGCGAAAGCAAACTATCAATTCACAGAAAAATTGAGTTTCTATGGAGATTTGCAATATAGAAATGTAAAATATAAAGCTAATAGCGCTGAAACCGGTGTAGTTGATGATAACTTCAATTTCTTTAACCCAAAAGCAGGATTGAATTACGAAATCAATCAAAAAAATACTCTTTATTTTTCATACGCTCGTGCAAATCGTGAGCCAAACAGAACAGATTACGAAGGTGGACATGCAAAACCGGAAAAATTAAATGATTTTGAATTAGGCTGGAGATTCAATTCAGAGAAATTTCAATTGAACTCAAATGTTTATTATATGGGTTACAGAGATCAATTGATTCTGACAGGAAGGCTTGACGATGTAGGATCTCCAATTCGTGCTAATACCGAAAAAAGTTACCGCTTAGGATTTGAAGCAGATGCAACAATTAAGCTTTCAGAGAAGTTTATTCTTCGTCCAAATTTTACTTTAAGCAGTAATAAAAATATTGATTTGGCTGTTGAAGGTCAAAATTATGGAACAACAGAAATTGCTTATTCGCCATCTGTTATTGCTGGAAACATTATTGTTTATAGTCCAATTCAAAGTTTACACCTTTCATTATTGCAAAAATATGTTGGAGAGCAATACATGAACAATATAGAATTGCCTGCCGCAAAACTAGCTGACTATTTTGTAAACGATTTGAATGTTTCTTATGAAATAAAACCTAAATCAATCTTTAAATCAATTATGATTACTGGTTTAGTAAATAATATTTTGGATAAAAAGTATGTTTCAAATGGGTATATGTGGGATGTTTACCCGTACTACTATCCTCAGGCGGGAATTAATTTCCTTGCCGGACTGACTCTGAAATTCTAAAGGATTTCTACAAAATAAAAAGCCTGAAAGTTTTAAATTTTCAGGCTTTTTTTATTTTAGTTGTAAACATGAACTACGCTTCCAATAACTTCAACACGATATTGTTTCAATGGATATTCTTTACCTCCAAGTCCGGTAAATAAACTGTAAGAAGATTTATCACAGGAACAAACGGCATTAATACCATCAATTGTCATCGCAGTACATGCGGTTATGGGTTGATTTGGGCAAGCTGCATCAAATGCATTATAGCCGCTTCCTGCATTAAAAATAATAACACCTTTTGCTCCATAACTAGGAACGATAACTCCATTACTTGCAAATTTAAGATTTGAATAAGCCGGCAGATTCATATCTATAGACAGATTAATGGAATAATTTGGGATATTAGGATTTTTATTGCTTTTGCTATTATCGCTACAAGAGAAGAGCACAGAAACAAATACGATTATAAGCCAGATTTTTTTCATTATTTTAATAAGAATTAGTGAAACAAAAATAAATTATTTAGGTTTGAAATTTATATGATTAACATATAATTATGTACTATTAAAAATAATAGTATATTTGTAATACAAAATCCCGTCCCGATGGGATTTTTTGTATTTATATAAACGATGAAGTTATGAGTAAAGTATCTTATTATACCGCAGAAGGATTAAAAAAATTGAAAGATGAATTGGAGCATTTAAAAAGTGTAATGCGTCCTAAGGCATCTCAAGATATAGCAGAAGCAAGAGACAAAGGTGATTTATCTGAAAACGCCGAATATGATGCAGCAAAAGAAGCACAAGGTTTGTTAGAAATGAGAATTAATAAACTGGAAGAAGTGTATTCTAATGCGAGATTAATTGATGAATCACAATTAGATGTTTCAAAAGCATTGGTGCTTTCTAATGTAAAAATTAAGAACCAAAGCAACGGAATGGAAATGAAATACACACTCGTTGCCGAAAGTGAAGCTGATTTGAAAACTGGAAAAATCTCAGTAACTTCTCCTATTGGAAAAGGTTTACTTGGAAAATCAGTTGGCGAAGTTGCAGAAATCACAGTACCAAACGGAGTTTTGAAATTTGAGATTTTAGAAATCACAAGAGACTAAGTCATTGCGAGGAACGAAGCAATCACACGATTAAGTTTTTTAAAAATTAATAAACAATGAGCATATTTACCAAAATAGTAAAAGGAGAAATTCCTTCTTATAAAATTGCTGAAGATGATAATTATTTGGCTTTTTTAGATGTAAATCCAAATGCTAAAGGACACACACTATGTATTCCAAAACAAGAAATCGATAAGATTTTTGATATGGAAGATGAATTGTATTTAGGGTTAATGAAGTTTTCTAAGAAAATTGCAATTGCTTTAGAGAAAACGGTTCCTTGTAAAAGAGTCGGGATGGCAGTTGTAGGTTTAGAAGTTCCTCACGCACACGTACATTTGATTCCGTTAAATCATATGGATGAAATGCGCTTTCATAATAAAGTATCACTTTCTAAAGAAGAATTTGAGGCTTTGGCCAAAAGTATTCAGGAGAATTTGTAAAACCTATTATCAGACGGAGTAGAGTCAAATTATTGTCAGACTGAGCGAAGTCGAAGTCCATTCGAAATAAAAATAAGTAAAGTGTAGTAAAGAAATTTACTGCACTTTTTTATTTAGAGAAATCTGAAATGTGGTTCCTTTTCCAATTTCAGAATGCAAGACTTTTATTTTTCCGCGATGATATTCTTCTACGATTCTTTTGGTTAAAGAAAGTCCCAATCCCCAGCCACGTTTCTTGGTAGTAAAACCAGGTTCGAAAATGGTATTAAATTGCTTTTTCAAAATTCCCGTTCCGGAATCCTTCACGTTGATTTTTACATGATGCGTATCTTGTTCAATTTGAAGGTCCAGAGTTCCTTTTCCTTTCATGGCATCAATTGCGTTTTTAACTAGATTTTCAATAGTCCAACTATGCAATGTTGGGTTTATCATAGCAAAAATTGGTTCTTCGGGAGTGTGATAAGAGAAAGTAACCTGCTTCGAAAAACGAGATTGTAAATACCCGTAAGTATTCAGGGTTTCGGCAACAATATCATGTTTTTCTAAAACAGGAACAGATCCAATTTTTGAAAAACGATCCGTAATAGTTTGCAGTCGCTCAATATCTTTTTCTATTTCTGATGTTATCGACAGATCAATGTTTTCGGTCTTTAAGATTTCAACCCAACCTATTAAGGAAGATAATGGTGTTCCAATTTGATGTGCGGTTTCTTTTGCCATTCCTGCCCAAAGTTTATTTTGAGTCGCCATTTTAGTACTTCTGTAGAAATTATAAATTAAAGCGCCAAACAAAAAGATAATCAACAATAAAGCAATTGGATAATATTTGAGTTTATTAAGTAATGCCGAGTTTCCATAATATACTTCCTGATGTTTTCCGGGAGCATATTCAATAACTATAGGATCATTTTCGCTCTTTAAATTATTCAAATAAGATGTAGTCTTCTCTCTGTCGGCCAGAACTTCCTCAGGAACATTGACAGAACTAATGACCTTATCATACATCGTAAGCATTACCGGTACCGAAGTATTATTGTTTAGAATATCCAACGGAAGATCTAAATTAGTGTTCTCATCGGCATTAACTAAAGTCTTTTGAGCATTAGCCCAAAGATTCATTTTAAGGCGTTCCTCATTTTTGAAAATTTGAAAAAAAGTATAAGTATTCCAAAGAATCAAAGAAATGATTAGAAAGGAAATAAAAACAATGATCCAGCGGGTTATATTTCTTCTTTCGGAAAAAGACATAAATTATTTTTTGAGGTATAAATATAACGAAATAAACACATTTAATATTTTATGAAGCTCTAAAGATTTTTTTTGTTTTTAAGTCCGAAAGTATTTCTTTGACAAAAACGATTTCTCTACTTTTGTAGCTTCCGAAACGAGATTCGGTTAAAAAGAAAAAGTATGATTAGCATCGATCCAAAAGAGATACCAACGGCAAAATTGCAGGGTTATTTGCAAAGTGCCATTGGACCAAGACCAATCGCATTTGCAAGTACGTTAAGTGCAAAAGGAATCCCGAATTTGTCGCCATTTAGTTTCTTTAATGTGTTCAGTGCCAATCCGCCAATATTGGTTTTTTCGCCTGCAAGACGTGTACGCGATAACACCATAAAACATACTTTAATTAATGCTGAGGCAACTCGTGAAGTAGTAATTAATGTTGTTAATTATGATTTGGTACAACAAACATCATTGGCAAGTACAGAATATGGAGAAGGTGTAAACGAGTTTATAAAAGCCGGATTAACACAAATTCCATCAGATTTTGTAAAACCGTATCGGGTAAAAGAGTCTCCAGTGCAGTTTGAGTGCAAAGTCACACAGATAATTCCTTTGGGAACAGAGGGCGGAGCAGGAAATTTGATTCTTTGCGAAGTAGTTAAAATTCATATTCATGAAGCTATTTTAGATGAAAATGGAGCAATCGATCAACACAAAATAGACTTAGTTTCGAGATTGGGAAGTAATTGGTATTCAAGGTCAAATCAAGGGCTTTTTGAAGTGCCAAAACCATTGACAACTTTAGGAGTTGGTGTAGATGCAATTCCCAATTATATAAAAGAAAGCCCCGTATTTGACGGAAATGATCTTGGGAAATTAGGCAATGTAGAAGCCTTGCCTACAACGGAAGAAGTTAGTATATTTGTGAAAGAAAATTTTTCTGTAAAAGGAGTTTTAAGCTCAGACGATCAGGAAAAAATACATTTAGAAGCCAAAAAATACCTGAATAAAGATGATATTTCGTCGGCTTGGAAAGTGCTTTTAGCTAAGAAATAAGAAAAGAAACAATAATTAATATAGAAAGAAGATGGAAGTTACAGGAAAAGTAAAAGTGGTTAACCCAGAGCAACAAGTTAGTGCTGCATTCAAAAAAAGAGAGTTGGTTGTTACCACAGATGAGCAGTATCCACAGCATATTTTGATCGAATTTACACAAGATAAATGCGATTTATTAAGTAGCTACAAACAAGGAGAGGCAGTAAAAGTTTCTATCAATTTAAGAGGAAGAGAATGGGTTAATCCACAAGGAGAAACCAGATATTTTAATAGTATTCAAGGTTGGAGAATCGAAAGATTAGCTCCGGAAGGTCCTGCGCAAACACCACCAATGCCTGCTGCAGAAGCTTTTGCTCCGGCAACTAATTTAAACGAAGACGAACCGGACGATTTACCTTTCTAAACGTTTAAAATCTAAAAATTAAATTCCAAATTCCAATTCATAAAATATGTAATTGGAGTTTGGAATTTTTTGTATTGGAAACTCAACGCATTTTATGTCATTGCGAGGAACGAAGCAACCTCATTTACAAAATCGAACTTTGTGTTTTATAGCTAGTGTGGTTGCTTTGTTCCTCGCAATGACAATATTGAGAGAATTGGAATTTGGGATTTAAAATTTGGAATTTTATTTAAAAGATGCATTATATATTCAACGATTTATTTTTTCCTCCCGTTACAGAAGCTGATGAAGAAGGAATTCTGGCAGTTGGCGGTGATTTAAATCCGGAACGATTAAAACTGGCTTACAAAAGCGGAATTTTTCCTTGGTTTAATGAAGGAGAACCCATTCTTTGGTGGTCGCCAGATCCCAGAATGGTTTTGTTTCTGGATGAATTAATTGTGTCTAAAAGCATGAGAAACATCTTAAACAGAAATCAGTTTAAAGTTACTTTTAATAAAAGTTTTGCAGACGTGATTTCGAATTGCCAAAAAATAAAGCGCGACGGTCAAAACGGAACATGGATTTCTAACGAAATGATTGATGCTTATTGCAAATTGAATGAACAGGGAATTGCAAAATCTGTTGAAGTCTGGCAAGATGAGGTTTTGGTTGGAGGTTTATATGGTATTGATTTAGGACATGTTTTTTGCGGAGAAAGTATGTTTTCGAAAGTATCAAATGCCTCAAAAGTTGCCTTTATCGCTTTGGTCAATTATTTAGAAAAAGAAAATTACAAACTTTTAGATTGTCAGGTTTACAATCCGCATTTAGAGAGTTTAGGCTGTCGCGAAATTGATCGTGAAGAATTTATGTTTATTTTAGAAAATAAGTAGTAATGAGCACAATTTATACTGTAAAAGAAATTTATGTATATCCGATAAAAAGCTTAGCCGGCATTAGTTGTCAGAAAGCTTTTGCAGAAGAAATGGGATTCGAGAATGATCGCAGATGGATGTTGGTTGATGCTGAAAATCAATTTATAACACAAAGAGAATATCCAATTCTAAGTCAGTTTTATCCACAAATTTCAGATGGAAAAATCAGCATTACTTTTCAGGATCAAAAACATGAATTTTTTACAACAGAACATTTAAATAGTCCAATAAAAGTGAACGTTTGGGATGATAAAAGCGAAGTTGTTGAGGTAAATTCTGCTACTTCAAAATGGTTTAGTAAACAATTAGGATTTGAATGTAAACTCGTTAAAATTATTAAAAGCGGAGATCGTAAACATGAAAGTTCAAGACTAAAAGAAACCTTCAATGTAAGTCTGGCCGACGGTTATCCTTACTTACTAATTGGGACAAAAAGCCTGGATTTTTTGAATGAAAAACTTGAGGATAAAATTACTATTTTGAGATTTCGTCCTAATATTGTTATAAGCAGCGAAGTTCCTCATGAAGAAGATGATTTCAATACTTTCAAGATCGGTGAAGTTAATTTTAAAAACGTAAAACCCTGCGGAAGATGTATTATGGTAAATAATGATCCGCAGAAAGGTATTGTAAAAAAAGAACCTTTAAAAACTTTGAGTAAATACAGAAATGTTAATAATTCTGTTTTATTCGGGACAAATATTGTGAGTTTAAATAGTGGAATTATTAGTGTTGGAGATAAAATTGTATTTTAGAAATTCAGTTTTGTAAAGCTCCAATTCAAAGTACTAAAAAGAACCAATTCATTTTTTAAAGTAGGTAATTCTAAAATTAGTTTCAGAGTTTCGTGCGCCATCATAGTACCAATAATTCCAGGTAAAGTTCCTAAAATACCATTCAAATTACAATTAGGAACATCTTTTGGATCTGGCATTTCAGGAAATAAATTGCGTAAATTTTTACTTCCGTTGTGGTTAAAAACGGCAACTTGCCCTTCAAACTTCAAAATACTTCCATAAACTAAAGGCTTTTGTAATGCAACACAAGTATCGTTAACTAAATAACGTGTCGTAAAATTGTCAGAACCATCCACAATAATATCATATTTTTGAATAATTTCACTTGCATTTTCTACGGTCAATTTCTCATTAATAGCTTCAGTCTCAATCAACGGATTTAGTTTTGAAACTACTTCTTTGGCAACACGAACTTTGCTTTGTCCGATTTCATTTTCAGTATATAAAATTTGTCTGTGCAGGTTGTGAATTTCAATAGTATCAAAATCCATTATCCCAATAAAACCGACGCCTGCCGTAGCAATATATTGTAAAATTGGACATCCCAAACCTCCGGCACCAATGACCAAAACTCTTGCTTTTTTGAGTTTTTCCTGACCTTCATCGCCAATTTCGGGAAGGATGGTTTGTCTATTGTAGCGTAAAAATTCTTGTATAATGCTCATTTTGTAAAAGGTGAAATGTGAAATGTTGTTTGTGAAATTTGAAACCTGAAATTTTAGATTTGGTTGGAATTTGGGATTTTCAATTTGGAATTTCTTTAATTGTAACTTTTGTCCCAATCTTTCCAAACAGGTTCGTAGCCTGATTCTGTTATGATTTTCGCTATTTCTTCTGCAGAGCGTTCGTCGCTAATTTCAAATTGTTCCAATGATTGTGGATCAACAACATAGCCACCCGGATTTGTTTTTGAACCTGCGCTCATACTTGTAACTCCAATTGGAATAATATTGTTTCTGAATTTTTCATTTTCACGGGTCGAAATAGAAATTTCCAAATCTTCATTCCATAAACGATACGCACAAATAAGTTGGGTTAAATCCTTATCATCCATAATAAAATTGGGTTCAATAATGCCTTCTGCAGGACGTAATCTCGGAAATGAAACTGAATATTTAGTCTGCCAGTATTTTCTCTGAAGATAATCGAGGTGTAAAGCATTAAAAAAACTATCTGTTCGCCAATCTTCCAAACCTAATAAAACGCCTAGTCCTATTTTATGAATTCCTGCAATTCCAATTCGGTCGGGAGTTTCCAGTCTGTAATCGAAGTTTGATTTTTTGCCTTTCGTGTGATATTTTTTATAAACTTCCTGATGATAGGTTTCCTGATATACCAAAACGGAATAAACTCCGGCTTCATGCAAACGTTTATAATCTTCGGTAGAAAGTGGTTGAACTTCAACAGAAATAATTGAAAATTGTTCTCGGATTAAAGCAATCGCATTCAGGAAATAATTAATATTTACAGTGTAATTTGCTTCGCCGGTAACTAATAAAACATGGTCAAAACCGGTATTTTTTAACGCTTCAACTTCAAGTTTAATTTCGGCATCAGAAAGTGTTTTTCGGTTGATTTTATTGTCTAAGCTAAAACCACAATAGGTGCAAATGTTCTGGCATTCGTTACTCAAATACAGAGGCGCATACATTTGTATGGTTTTCCCGAAACGCTTTTTGGTGATTTCATGACATTGTTGTGCCATTTGCTCTAAATATTGTTGCGCAGCAGGAGAAATCAAAACTAAAAAATCATCGAGATTTCGTTTGTTTTTTACTAAAGCGCGCTCAACATCTTTTGATGTGGTTTGGTATATTTTTGATTGAATGGAATCCCAGTCATATTGTTCAAAGATGGTTTTGAATGTTTTCATTGGATTGTTTTATTTCACGCAGATTTTGCAGATTTAGGCAGATTAAATGTGATTTTTAATTTATTGATATCCTACGTTCTTTTATATTTTATTGGCAACTCTTTTTATATCATTTAAAATGTTAAGGGTATTAAAGTTTACAAGTAATCCTAATTTTATATTAGTTAGTCGAAGATAAGTTGCAATTTGTTTGTAATGTATCGGTGCTAATTCTTCGACAGATTTCAATTCAATAATTACTTTATCTTCAACCAATAAATCGAGTCTAAAAGCGGCATCTAATATTATTTCTTCATAATTAATAATAATTTCTACTTGTTTTTTGACTTTTAGGTCTAATTTTTCTAACTCATAAAATAATGCACTTTCGTAGATAGATTCAAATAATCCAGGACCTAAATTGTTATATACTTTAAAAATTGCTCCTCGCACTAAATACGATATTTCATTTTCAGTCATTAATTCTTTAATTTTAAATTCATTTTAAAATTAAAGAATTTTCTTTCTTTTTAGTAAATTGTTTTACGAAAATTTTGCAGATAAAGAATAAAATAATCTATATTAAATCTGCCTAAATCTGCAAAATCTGCGTGAAACAAATTTTTTTAATCATAAAGAAATGAAGTCAATGGACTTGAAGCCGCAGCATGATTTTGTTGATTGGCCACTTTGGCTTCGAATGCTTTTCTTCCTGCAATAACAGCTTCTTTAAACGCTTCTGCCATTAGTTTTGGATTTCCGGCAACGGCAATTGCGGTATTTACCAAGACAGCATCTGCGCCAATTTCCATTGCTTTTGCCGCGTCAGACGGAGCGCCAATTCCGGCATCTATAATTACAGGAACAGTACTTTGTTCGATAATAATTTCTAAAAAATCTATCGTTTTTAGACCTTTATTACTACCAATTGGAGAGCCTAAAGGCATCACAGCGGTAGTTCCTGCATTTTCTAAATGTTTGCACAAAACTGGGTCTGCATGAATATAAGGCAAAACAAAAAAACCAAGTTTAGCCAGTTCTTCGGTTGCTCTTAAAGTTTCAATAGGATCCGGCATTAGGTACTTTGGATCCGGATGAATCTCTAGTTTTATCCAGTTTGTTTCTAATGCTTCACGCGCTAATTGTGCTGCAAAAACAGCTTCTTTTGCATTTCGCGCGCCAGAAGTATTAGGCAATAGATTGATATTTGGATGTTTTAAATGCGATAAAATAGCATCAGTTTCCGTCTCGAGATCAATACGTTTTAAGGCAACGGTTACCAATTCGCTTTCAGAAGCCAGAATAGCTTCTTCCATTTCCAGATTCGAACCAAACTTCCCTGTTCCTAAAAACAAACGAGAGTTAAAAGTTTTATCACCAATGTTAAACAATGACGTTTGCATATAATTTTTCGTTGAGTTGTTGAATTAATTTTTCTTTTTGATCACTTTTAGTAATCATTCCGGAGACTGCAATTCCGTGAATTCCGGTTTCCATCAATTGATTTATATCTTCAAATGTAATTCCGCCAATAGCATAAACAGGAATCTCGAGGTTGTTTTGCTTCATTTTTTCAAGGATTTCAAAATATCCTGATAAACCCAAAATTGGACTTAATTTTTCTTTGGTTTTGGTGAATTTAAATGGACCAAGACCAATATAATCACAGCCGTTTTTTACATGATTTTCAATGTCTTTATAGGTGTTGGCCGTTCCGCCAATGATTTTTGTGTTTCCAAGAATTGCTCTTGCTTCGGCAATATTCATGTCAGTTAAACCCAAATGCACACCATCAGCAGCAATTTGTTGTGCCAGATAAAGATTGTCGTTTACAATGAAATTGGCTAGGTATTCTTCGCATAAAAATTTTACAGCTTCCGCTAATGCAAAAGTATCTTTGGCAGTTTGATTTTTGAAACGCATTTGTACCCAATCACACCCTGCGTCCAAAGCCTGATGAATATTATACAATTGTTCTTCGATTGTTTTTCCTTGTGATATGTATTGCAATTTATTGTACATAATGATATCCGATTAAATTTGAAGTTGAACTCAGGTATTTTTCTATGTAGGTTTTAGCATTTTCACAAGCCTCTTTTGAGGTTTGATTCAATGCCAGATTTGCGGCGATTGCAGATGATAAAACACAGCCGGAACCATGTTTTTCAAAGCAGTTTTTTTCTGAGGGCAATAAATCAATAATTTCATTTTTGAGGAACAGTCGATCAGTACCAATTTCGGCTGAGTTATGTCCTCCTTTTAGTAAAATGCCAGTTGATGTTTTGTTTAGAAGCCAAAGTTTATCTGAAACAAAACCGGGAAACAAAACCTCTATTTCATTATAATTGGGCGTAATCAAATCAATTTTAGACAGAATTCTATTTAAATCCAATTGGTTTTCTATTGCCATGAATTCAAATTTTGTAGTCGACTTTAAAACAGGATCCCAAACGATTTTAGTACTTGGAGATAACAATTTAATTGTTGAAAGAATCCGATTCAAATAGTGTAAAGAAGGAACGATTCCTATTTTAACGCTTTTGATTTTATAGTTTTGAAATAGCGTTTCAATGGAGCGAATGACAAAACTTAACTTCGTCCATTCAATTTCAAAAAACTCATTTTCGGTTTGAATTGTGTTTGCCGTTGTAATTGCAAAACCAGTTACCTGATGCTGTTCAAATGTTTTGATATCAGCCAAAACGCCGGCACCGGCAGTAGGATCAAAACCTGCTATACTGAGAACGAAAGGGCGGCTTTTTGACATAATTTGAATTTTTTTATTGGGTTTTCATTTTTCCAGATACTTCCTAAAAGAGCTATATCGTCAAAGCCATTTTCAAGTGTTTTTTTGATATTTTCTAAATCAATTCCTCCTAAAGCAATAATTTTTGCATTCCTGTTTGTTCTTGATTTTAAAGCTTCAAAAAGGTTTTCTTTTGGATGATAGTCTTCCTTAGAAATACTGGTAAAAACGGGACTTAGAAAAGCGTAATTAAAATGATGTTCTAAAACATTGAAATTTTCTATTGTATGTGTTGATGTTGAAAAAATAACACCATTAGTACTATTTAATGGTTTGTCTTTTCTTGCTGTTTCAGAAAAGTGTATTCGATTAATTCCAAAATCTTCTGCCAATTGATGATGATTGTGCAAGACTAAACCAGATCGAAATTCTAATTTTATCTGGTCAAGAAATTGGGTCATTTCGATCTCAGAAAAATCAGGTTTCCTGATATGAAGCAAAGACAATCCTTCTTCAAATAAAGAATCAATAATGCTGATTTCGCTAGCAATTGCAGAAGGATTTGTAATTACAATCATTGTCTTTTTTCTTTAGTCTTTCTTCTGTTTAGATATAGATTTCTTTTCCTTGCTCGATAAATTCTTCTGATTTCTCCTGCATGCCTTTTTCGGCAGCGGCGACATCTCTGATTTCCTGAGATATTTTCATAGAACAGAATTTTGGACCACACATCGAACAAAAATGAGCGACTTTTGCACCATCAGCAGGAAGGGTTTCATCGTGAAATTCTCTTGCAGTATCCGGATCTAAGGACAAATTGAACTGATCTTCCCAACGGAATTCAAAACGCGCTTTACTCAATGCATTGTCTCTATATTGTGCTCCCGGATGACCTTTGGCTAAATCAGCGGCATGCGCAGATATTTTATAAGTTATAACACCATCTTTTACGTCTTTTTTATTAGGCAAACCAAGGTGTTCTTTTGGTGTAACATAGCATAACATTGCGCAGCCATACCAGCCAATCATTGCAGCTCCAATTGCCGATGTGATATGGTCGTAACCCGGCGCGATATCTGTTGTTAATGGTCCAAGTGTGTAAAACGGAGCTTCACTGCAATGTTCTAATTGTTTGTCCATATTCTCCTTAATCATGTGCATCGGTACGTGACCTGGGCCTTCAATAAAAACCTGTACATCGTGTTTCCATGCAATTTTAGTAAGTTCGCCTAAAGTTTCTAATTCGGCAAATTGGGCAGCATCATTTGCATCGGCAATTGAGCCCGGACGTAGACCATCTCCTAACGAAAAAGCTACATCATATTGTTTCATGATTTCGCAGATTTCTTCGAAATGGGTATATAAAAAGTTTTCTTTGTGATGAAACAAGCACCATTTAGCCATAATAGAACCACCACGAGAAACGATTCCGGTAACACGATCAGCAGTCAAATGAATGTATCGTAATAAAACACCGGCATGAATAGTGAAGTATGAAACTCCTTGTTCTGCTTGTTCTATTAAAGTGTCACGGAAAACTTCCCAAGTTAAATCCTCGGCAATTCCTTTTACTTTTTCTAATGCTTGATAAATAGGAACTGTACCAATTGGAACCGGTGAATTACGAATAATCCATTCTCTGGTTTCGTGAATGTTCTTGCCAGTTGATAAATCCATAATCGTGTCAGCACCCCAACGACAGGCCCAAACAGCTTTTTCAACTTCTTCTTCAATGCTTGAAGTTACAGCACTGTTTCCGATATTGGCATTTATTTTTACTAAAAAGTTACGACCTACAATCATAGGTTCACTTTCAGGGTGATTGATATTGTTTGGAATTATAGCTCTTCCGCAAGCTACTTCGCTACGAACAAATTCTGGCGTAATCTTGCTTTTTGGCGTGTTGGCTCCAAAACTATGTCCGGCATGTTGGCATTGCATCGCTTTGGTTTGCTCGTTCAAAAGCTCGATTCGTTGATTTTCACGAATGGCAATATATTCCATTTCTGGTGTTATGACACCTTGTTTTGCGTAATACAATTGTGTTACGTTTGCACCTTTTTTTGCTCTTTTTGGTTGATGCAAATATTCAAAACGAAGATGATTTAGACTTTCGTCTTTTAAACGGGTTTGTCCGTAATCAGAAGTTATTTCGTTTAAGATTTCGACGTCATTTCGGTCTAGAATCCAATTTTCGCGCAAGCGAGGTAATCCTTTTCTAATGTCGATTTCGATATTTGGGTCTGTATAAGCGCCAGATGTATCGTAAACAGTTACGGGTGGATTTTTCTCAATACCGCGATTTGAAAGTTTTGTGTCACTTAAAATGACTTCGCGCATAGCTACTTTTATGGGATGAATTTCTCCGTTTACATATACTTTTTTGGAGTTCGGAAATGGGGTTTTGGAAATTTGTTCTTCTGTAGTCATAGTTTTTTTGTTTCAGGTTTCAAGTTTCAGGTTGATGTAGATTGTGTTTTTTTGCGAGGTTTCCGTAGAGACGGACCACAGTGTGTCTACGTCCTATATGAAATTGGAAATTGGAATTTATTTTTTGGAATTTAAACCTAACCACCTTGCGTGGCAGAAATAATTAAGATTTCGTCGGTTTCTTGTACGAGGAATTCGTTCCATTTGATTTTTGGAACAACGGTGTTGTTAATGGCAACGGCGATTCCGTTTTGTTTGTGCGGAATTTCGAGATCGAGCAATGATTGAACGCTTAGCGATTCAGCATCGAAATGTTTAGATTGTTGGTTGATTTTTAGTTCCATTCCTTTGTTTTTTGGTTTATCTAAGATTCACTTTGGTGAATCTATACCTTAGGAATGGCTACAATTACGCATAGAAATGCGCGCAGAAGTCATCTTACTTTTCCCTACGCTAGTATGAACTAGATCAGGTTCAGAGGGTAAAATCTCAGCCTACAAGTTGTAGACACCCCTAAAGTGTGAAGCAAATATATGTAATTTTGTTTAAAAGTTTTAAGTTTCAGGTTTTAAGTTTTGAAAACTGCTACTGAGACTGAAAACTGAGACTAAAACTATTTCTTTCTCGTCCAGCAATCTTCGGCGTGATCATTGACCATTCCAGTGGCTTGCATGTGTGCGTAAATTACTGTTGAGCCAACAAATTTGAATCCTCTTTTTTTTAAATCTTTACTGATTTCGTCTGAAAGTGGAGTAGTAGCCGGAACATCTTTTGAGGTTTTCGGATTGTTTATGATGGGATTTCCGTTAGTAAATTTCCAGATATAATCAGAGAAAGTTCCAAATTCTTCCTGGACCTTTATAAAAGCCTGCGCATTTGAAACTGCTGCTTTGATTTTAAGTTTGTTGCGAATAATTCCTGTATTCTGTAATAATTCTTCTATTTTGTTTTCAGAATAATTAGCTATTTTTTTATAATCGAAATGATCAAATGCATTTTTAAAATTTTCTCTTTTGTTTAAAATGGTAATCCAACTTAAACCGGCCTGAAAAGTTTCCAGAATTAAAAATTCAAACAAAGTAGGATCGTCATAAACCGGAACGCCCCATTCTTCGTCATGATATTTTTTATATAACTCGCTAGAGGTGCACCAGCTACATCTTATTAGTTCTTGCGTTGCCATTATTTCGATTCGTTATTTTTGTGATTAGGGTCGTTTTCCAGATATTTTTTAATCAAATGATGTCCGGCATAAATTGCAGGGGTCAATAAAATGGCGATTGCTAATTTAAAAGTATATCCAATTAATCCTGATGAAATAAAAGTGTTAAAATCAATTTTTCCAGGCAACCAAAAGGCAATTCCAAGTACAATAAAAGAGTCAAATAATTGAGAGATTACGGTTGACCCTGTTGTTCTAAGCCATATTTTTCTTTCTCCGGTTCGTCTTTTGAAAAACCAAAATATCCAAACGTCAATTATTTGAGATGCCATAAACGCAATTAAGCTCCCGACAATAATCCACATACTTTGTCCAAAAACAGCGTGAAATTGGTTGTCGTTTACGGGGCTAATTCCTCTTGCCGCCGGAATTACTATGGCCATAAATAATATAAAAAAAGCATAAGCAATTAAGCAGGCAGTTATAAAAGAGAGTTTTTTAACTCCTTTTTCTCCAAAATATTCATTTATTAAATCGGTGGTGAGGAATACAATAGGCCAGGGTAAAATACCTATACTCATTACAAATGGTCCAATTTGAATTAATTTTCCTCCAATAAGTTCTGCTACAACAGCGTTGGTTATAAAAATGCCCGCTAAAATTACAAAAACGATCTCTTTTCTGGTTTTAAACATATTTAATTAATAAATGAGATTTCAAATTTAAGTTATTTCTTTTTAAGTTAAAGAAGGGTTTTACGAATTGTATGTTATGGTTTTTAAAATATTTGGAATGTTAAACTTCCTTTTGATTCCTGAATTTTGGGTACTTTTGGGTAAGTAAGAACTTGTTTTTTTTTTTTAACTAATAATGCGAAAAAAATTATATCAATTATATCATGAGTGAGATTTTATTAACTGTCGATCAACAAATACATTCGAATAATCCTTTACTTCAAAAATGGAGCGGTTTGTATGGTGGAGTTCCTGCTTTTAACGAATATCAGGTTTCAGATTTTAAACCTGCAATAGAAATAGCTATTCAGGAAAATATTGCTGAATTTGGTGCTATTGCAAATAATCCGGAGGCACCAACATTTGAAAATACAATTGCTGCATTGGAAAATTCAGGGAAAAAGATTGCGCGAATTCATACTGCTTTTGGAATTTATAGTTCGAATATTTTCACCTCTGAATTTGGGATTGTTGAAACGGAAATGTCACCAAAATTATCTGAACTGAATGATAAAATGTATCAGAATAAGGGACTTTTTTCTCGAATTGAAACTTTATATAGTTCGGAAGAAAAAAAGAAATTAAGCAGTGAGCAACAACGCTTGATTTGGTTGTATTATACAGATTTTGTTCGTGAGGGTGCTGAATTGGATGATTTGAATAAGGAAAAAGTAGGTAAGATTAATCAGGAATTAGCAACGCTTTTTACGAGATTTAGCCAAAATTTACTAGCTGAGGAAAACAATCAGTTTATTGAACTCAAAGAGGAGAGGGATTTTGATGGTTTGCCTTTGGAAATAAAAAATGCTGCAATCGCTGAAGCGAAAAATAGAAAAATTGATGCCTTAGGATGTATTGCTAATACCCGTTCTTCAATTGAACCTTTTTTAACATTTTCTGATCGTAGAGATTTAAGAGAAAAGGCGTTTGAGATTTTTGTGAAACGGGGCGATAATGGTAATAAAAATGATACTAACGAAACGCTTATTACGATTTTGCAATTGCGCAGTCAAAAGGCAAAATTACTTGGGTTTCCTTCTTTTGCGCATTGGAGTTTGTCAAATAAAATGGCAAAAGACCCTGAGAAAACTTTAGAATTGATGCAGTCTGTTTGGAAACCAGCTGTTGAAAAGGTGCATAATGATGTTGCCGAAATGCAAAATGTAGTAGATGCCGAAGGAGGAAATTTTAAAATCCAGCCTTGGGATTATCGTTATTATGCCGAGAAAGTTAGAAAAGCAAAATATGATTTAGATCAAAATGAGATAAAGCAGTATTTGCAATTGGAGAATTTACGCGAAGGAATGTTCTGGGTTGCCGGTGAATTGTTTGATTTGAAATTTAAACAAATTGCTGACATTGCGGTATTTCATCCAGATGTGCGTGTTTGGGAAGTAAGTAATAAAAGTACAGGAAAGATAGTAGGATTATGGTATTTTGATCCTTATGCAAGAACTGGAAAACGTTCAGGTGCCTGGATGAGTTCTTATCGTGACCAGCAAAAGTTAGAAAACACGCTTCCAATAGTTTCTAATAATTGCAATTTTATAAAAGGCAATGCAAACGAATCGGTTTTGATTTCGTGGGACGATGCTACGACTTTGTTTCATGAATTTGGTCATGCTCTTCATGGTTTGTGTTCGAATGTTACGTATCCAAGTTTATCGGGAACTTCAGTAGCGAGAGATTATGTTGAGTTTCCTTCACAGATTTTTGAGCATTGGCTGGCAACTCCTGAGGTTTTGAATAAGTTTGCTTTGCATTATAAAACAAATGAGCCATTGCCACAATCAATGGTGGATAAGATTGAAATGGCTGCTAATTTTAATGAAGGTTTTGCAACTGTAGAAACAATATCGAGTTCTTTTGTAGATATGGAGCTTCATTTAACTTCTGAAACCATTAATCCGGATGAATTTGAAAGGACAACTTTAAAGAAGCTGAACATGCCATCAGAAATTGTAATGCGCCATCGTATTCCGCAATTTGCTCATATTTTTTCGAGTGATGGTTATGCGGCAGGTTATTATAGTTATTTATGGGCAGATGTAATCAACGCAGACGCTTATGAGGCTTTTACAGAAGCAAACGGACCTTATGACAAAGTAGTCTCAAAAAGGTTGCATGATACTGTTTTTAGTGTTGGAAACACGATTGATAATGAAAAAGGATATGAGGATTTCAGAGGAAGAGCGCCAAAGTCTGATGCTTTGATGCGCGCGAGAAATTTTCCGATTATAGAAAAGATCTAAGATTAAAATGTAAAAATAAAAAAGCCCGAATAAATAAATATTCGGGCTTTTTATATTGAAATAATAATATATTAACCTAAAGTAACTCTTTTGAAACCTGTGATTTCAACGTTGTATCCTTTAACGTAATCACCAACTTTTTTACTATCGTCTTTGATAAAGTTTTGATCTAACAAAGCTTTCTCTTGATCTAAAGTAGTGTTGTCAGAGATAAAACGTTGAACTTTTCCTGGGATAATTTTGTCCCAAATTTGCTCTGGTTTACCTTCAGCTTTTAATTCAGCTTTAGCATCTTCTTCAGCTTGTTTTAAAACTTCTTCAGTTAATTGAGAGAAAGAAATATATTTAGGAACATTTTTTAAAGTTTTTCCTAAACGTTTTGCTTCTTCATTATCTTTTTCGATTACAGCAATACGAGCAGCAAGTTCAGATTCAACGAAAGCAGGATCAAAATCTTTGTAAGATAATGTATCAGCTCCCATAGAAGCAACTTGCATAGAAACATCTTTAGTTAAAACGTCAGCGTTAGAAATTGCAGCAGAAATTGCAGTTAATGCAGCAATTTTGTTAACGTGAACATAAGATCCAACAAAAGCACCTTCTAAAATTTCAAAACCACCGATTTCGATTTTTTCTCCGATAACTCCAGTTTGCTCGATTAATTTTTCAGCAACAGTAATTCCGTTGAAATCTGAAGCTAAGAATTCTTCTTTAGTAGAGAAGTTAATAGCTCTTTCAACTAATTCTTTAGCCAAAGTTACGAAAGCTTCATTTTTACCTACGAAATCAGTTTCGCAGTTTAAAGTGATGATAGCTCCTTTAGTATTGTCAGCATTAATAAAAGAAACAGCAGCTCCTTCAGAAGACTCACGGTCAGAACGGTTAGCAGCAACTTTTTGTCCTTTTTCTCTAAGGTTTTGTATAGCTTTATCGAAATCTCCTTCAGCTTCAACTAAAGCTTTTTTACAGTCCATCATTCCGGCACCTGTAGTTTGTCTTAATTTATTTACGTCTGCAGCAGTAATTGTTGCCATAATATTTTGAATTTTAATGTTAAAAGTAAAAATTCCATCTTTTAAATTCTAAACTCCAATTTTATTAAATTATCAACATAACGTTTTTAATTTGTATTTGGATTTTAGAATTTAAAATTTGGAATTTAAATTTGATTTATTCTTCAGTTGCAGGAGCTTCAGTAGCTGGTGCAGCCTCTACAGCAGGAGCAGCCTCAGTAGCTTCTTCTGTGAATACTTCAGTTTCTTTTTCAGAACCTCTGTCAGAAAGACCTTCGATTACAGCAGCAGTTACTAAAGATAAAATTTTGTCAATTGATTTAGAAGCATCATCATTTGCAGGAATAACGTAATCAACCTCTCTTGGGTCAGAGTTCGTATCAACCATTGCGAAAACTGGAATGTTTAATTTTTGTGCTTCTTTTATTGCGATGTGTTCAGCTTTGATATCTACTACGAACAATGCTGCAGGTAGTCTAGACATATCAGCAATTGAACCTAAGTTTTTCTCTAATTTAGCACGTAGACGATCAACTTGCAAACGCTCTTTTTTAGATAACGTCATGAAAGTACCATCTTTCTTCATTTTATCAATAGAAGACATTTTTTTAACTGCCTTTCTGATAGTTACAAAGTTAGTTAGCATTCCACCAGGCCATCTTTCAGTGATGTAAGGCATGTTTGCAGCTTTTGCTTTATCAGCAACGATGTCTTTTGCTTGTTTTTTGGTAGCTACGAATAAGATTTTTCTACCTGATGCAGCGATTTTTTTCAAAGCTTCGTTAGCTTCTTCGATTTTTGCTGCAGTTTTATATAGATTGATAATGTGAATACCATTACGCTCCATATAAATGTAAGGGGCCATATTTGGGTCCCATTTTCTAGTCATGTGTCCAAAGTGAACACCTGCTTCTAGTAAGTCTTTTACTTCTATTTTGTTTGCCATTTTTGTACTAGTTTACGTTCTGTTGATTAGCAATGTATAAATGGCGGTTTCCCAGGCTTTATACATTTAGATGCTAAACTATTTCCTACCTCGATAGGAGAGCAACAACAACTGTGTTTTTTAATTTCAATAAATAATTGATGATGTCTTGTACCATATATACAAGACAGGTAATATTAACGTTTAGAGAATTGGAATCTCTTACGAGCTTTCTTCTGACCGAATTTCTTACGTTCAACCATTCTTGGATCTCTTGTTAATAAACCTTCTGGTTTTAAGATAGCTCTGTTTTCAGCGTTAACTTCACACATAACACGTGCTAATGCCATTCTTACAGCTTCTGCCTGACCAGTTGAACCACCTCCGTAAACGTTTACTTTTACATCAAAGTTGTTTACATTTTCTGTCATAGACATTGGTTGTAAAACTTTGTATTGTAAAGTTGCAGTTGGAAAGTAAGTTGCGAATTCTTTTTTGTTTACAGTGATTTTTCCTGTTCCTTCAGAAACATATACACGTGCAACAGCGGTTTTTCTTCTACCGATTTTGTGAATAACTCCCATTACTTAAGATCGTTTAG
>NZ_OY730253.1 GCF_963422545.1 uncultured Flavobacterium sp. | reverse complement strand
CCGGATATTTAGCATTTCCGTTTTCTCCCGGTGACATGGTACAAACTCCGTTTTTAATTAATCTCCATGACGGATTCCACCATTGACCCGTAAAAGTCGCTTCTATTGTTCCTGTCAAAGTATATTCTCCCACTAATTGATAAGGGTTGTTTGGGTTGTTTGCCAAATGTAATCCTGTCTGAACCCACGCAGTCCATGTATCCCAATCTGCACCCTGAATTCCGCCGCCGCAAACACTCACAAAAGGTCTTCTTTGAGCTTCGTCATCATGCCATAATCCGTTAGCAACATCTGCCCAGACTTTACTTGATGCCGTATATTTTGTTGCGGTGTATTTTAATGTATTTGGATTTACTTTTATAATGTAATATCCTTTTGTAGGCAAAATAATTGGAGTTGAAGCAACATCATCTACTAATCCTCCGGTAGCATTCAAACCAAAACAATGTGGGGCAAAGTCTGACTCCTGACCTAAGAAATAAACTTCTTTATTGTCTTTATCAGCATAGTATTTGAATTCAAAATCCTGTCCGTTTTTCTCATGGAAATACATCGGAACTCCAACGGCATCTGTAGTAAGGTTTGTGCCTTTTGGCTGATCGCATAAATAGATTGCCGGATACTCGTTTGTTGCAACTATATTTACACTTAAACTTCCTGTGTTAGGAATCACAAATTTATCTTTTGCAGTAATTTTCAATACATAATTAGCCGCGGTCACTGGCAATGTATACGTTTTATTGAAAGTGTATGATTGTGGCGCTCCTTGTAACTGAACCATTTCGTCGATACCCAATTCAGGACATTGAACCTGAATGTAATCAATTCCTGAATCGTCGTTAACTACAAAGTTTACCGGCATTTCTTTGCTTGTAGACAATAAAATTACGGCTCCTTCTTTTGGAGTTACCATTGTAATCGCCGGTGCAGCAAATTCTCCGTCTAAACGTAAATTAATATCCTGGTCAATTGCGTTACCCGAAACATCTGTTATGGTTAATTTTATTTTGAAAGATTCAGAAGTTCCTCTGTTTGCAGGAACTTCAAAAAAATAACTCAGGTTATACGATTTAAGTAAAGGATCTGTGGCAAATGTGATTACTTTATTCAGAGACAATTCCGGAATCTGAATTTGCACACTCTTTAATCCTAAATCATCTGCCAAAGCAGCTTTTATTTCAAATTTTCTACTTGGTGCGCCGTAAATTTCTTTTGTAGACACTACCACCGTAGGGTTATCAGAGCTTGGAAAACCAGATTCGTTATTTTGACATCCGGTAAAAAGGACGGCAAAAAGGGCGAGAAAAAATAAAAATACATTTTTTTTCATTTCTTTAATTTTAAGGTTAGGTTAGTTAGTTAATTTGATAATTAGAAAATGAGATCATTAGATAATTGGCCAGGTTTAATAATTTTCTCATTGACTTTTTTTTATAATTCGATAACGAGAAATTGATCATCAGCAATAATTATCTAATTGACTAATTATCTCATTTTCTAATTACGCTTCTCATTGAAACATTCTTTTGAAATCTATTTAAACCCGCAGCTTTTTTTGCTGCGGGATTGATAAGTAAAAACCAACTCTTACTGTCTTATTTTAAAGAAGGCTCTTCTTTAAACAGATAAAAAACTTATCGTAAAATAAACACTTATAACTTACACAGTAATACAACTTAAATATTACTACAAGTGCAAAGAAATGTTTAATTCACACTCTCAAGGAGGGGTAAAATGGAAAAAAAAGGAGGTCAAAATTGTAATTAACTATTATTTTAGATTAAAATTTAAGAACTATGAAAAAATATCAGCTTATTTTTACATAATACGTAATTATTAAATTTCATAGGCTTTTAAGACTAAAACGTTTGCGGTTTTTGTTTTAAGAATATTGGACATCTGTTTTTCATTGCGACATCTTTGTCAAAGTTTAAAACTTTGACAAAGATAAAACTCAAGAAATTCTACAAAGTACCCCCAATATTTGTCATTGCGAGGAACGAAGCAACCACATTTACTGAATTCAATTAGTGATTTTTGTTCGTGTGATTGCTTCGTTCCTCGCAATGACCAATCTTTGTAGAGCTACCTGCGGAGATTTCTCGTTCCTCGAAATGACAATAAGAACCTTATTATTTAATAATATTTAAATCTGCGTTAAACGAGCTCTTGTATTTTTTAATGTATTCTGAAGGTGTCATGCCAAACAGTTTCACAAATTGCTGTCTGAAATATTTTGGGTCTTCAAAACCAACTTCGGCGCTTGCCTGAGTGATATTAATATCTTGTGTCAACATTAACATGGCGGATCTACGGATCCGGACTGACCGAATAAACGCATTTAATGTCTGTCCAGAAATGATTTTGATTTTTGTATAAAGCGTTCTATGGCTCATTCCCATTTCGAGGGCAAAGTTTTTAATGGTGAAATCTCTTTTATGAATATTAGCTTCTACAATATCAATACATTTCTTTAGTATTTCCTGATATTCTACAGGAACCTTTTGGGTATTTTCTTTAAGCGTAATACTATCTAAGAAATAAGTTCTAAGATTACTGCGGTTTCTTAATAGCGATTCTACACGTGCCACGAGTATATCATCATCAAAAGGTTTGGTGATATAATCATCAGCTCCGTCATTTATTCCCTGCAAATGTGTTTCAGGATTTTTTGATGCAGTCAGCAGAATTACCGGAATATGAGATAGGTCATTGCTTTCTTTTATTTTACGGCACAATTCAAGACCGTCCATTTCCTCCATTGTAATATCACTGATTACAAGATCTGGCATGTGTTTTTTGGTCAGTTTTAAACCTTCTTCTCCATTTTCGGCACTATAAACCACATAATTATCTGAAAATAATTTGATTAAATATGCCCTAATTTCAGTATTATCATCAATTATTAAAATGGTGCGTTTATCAGTAAGCATAATTTTTTGGAAATCACTTTCTGAAACTGAAGTCGTAGAAAACAGATTGTTTTCGTCCATTTCATCAACTATTAATTCATCAAACAATTGACTCCTTTGCGGAATCTCATTTGTAATTTCAACATCTTCAAAATGGCTGTTTCCTTTTAGAAAAGTTAGTTTAAAAACACTTCCCTTTCCTACTTCACTTGTACAGCTTACAGTACCTTTATGTTTATCTACAAAATATTTTACAATATAAAGTCCAATTCCAAAACCGGTTCCTACTGAAACTTTCGAATTGACTTGTTTGAATTTTTCGAAAATAACATCAATGTCTTTTTTCTCAATTCCGTCACCATTATCAGCAATTTCGAGGATTACTTCATTGGGATTTTCATCAAGATTAAGATTAATTGTTCCGCCAATTGGTGTGTACTTAAAAGCATTTGACATTAAATTGAATAATGAAATTTCAATTTTTTCATAATCACCTATAATTTCAATTTCATGATCGGGAATATTAAAGTTATAATTGATGTTTTTATCTTTTGCCTGATTTACAAAACACTGATAAACTTCATTACATAAACTATTTACATTAATGGCCGATAATCTAAGTGAATCGGCATCGTTTTCGGCTTTTCTAAAAAGCAATAACTGATCTACCAAACTCAAAAGGCGTCTTGCATTTCTGTGTGCAATTGCCAAATCACTCCCTGATGATCCATTTTGGACACTTTCTTTCTGAACCGCTTTTTTCAGTGGATTTATAATCAACGAAAGCGGCGTTCGAAATTCATGTGAGATATACGTAAACATCGACGATTGTTTCTCGGCAATTTCCTTTTCTTTCTTGCTTTCCAGTTCAGCAATTTTAACCTTGTATTTTAGTTTTTCTTTATTTTTATGATATTCTAAATAAGCAAAAATACTGGCAATACCTGCTAATAAATATAACGTATACGCCCACCAGGTTCTATACCAGGGCGGTAAAACATTTATTGTGATCAAACTTTCCTCTTTGTTCCAACCGCCTTTAAAATTGGTTGTTTTTACTTTAAAAGTATATTTTCCTTCAGGCAATCTTGAGTAATTTGCTTTTCGGGCCTGACCCACAAAATTCCATTGTTCGTCCCAGCCTTCAAGGAAATAAGCATAATTTATTTTGTCGGCGTTATTATAGTCCAAAGCAACAAACTCAAGTGATAATGTCGTTTGATCGTACGACAAACTCACTTCTTTGATTTTATCCGAATCCCATTTAGAAACTAAATCAGTTTTATTCTCTTCAATAGGCTGATTGTTTACATAAAAATCAGTCAGCAAAAGATTATTCTGCTGATTGTAACCTTTGATGGCTTCAGGAAAAAAGAGATTAAAACCATTGATTCCTCCAAACAAAAACTCTCCTGTAGATAATTTAACTCCGGCATTAAAGCTAAATTGATTGCTTTGAAGTCCATCATTTACAGAAAAATTTCGGAATGTTTTTCTTTTTTTATCAAATCTGCAAATACCGTTGTACGTACTCATCCAGAGATTACCTTCTTTGTCTTCGAGCAATCTTAAAATCGTATTTGAAGGCAAACCATCATCTGTCGTTAGTCTTTTGAAAGTATTTGTTTTTCGGTCAAACAATAATAAACCACCTTCCTGAGTTCCTAACCAGAGATTTTTGTCTTTGTCTTCATGAATACATCTTACGGGATTTCCGATGATTACTTTATTAATTTTTCCTGATGTTTTTTCGATAGAAAATAACGACGTATAATTTCCGCCCCAAAGTTTACCATCACTGGTTTCGATAAGGCATTGCAAATTATTGATCGATTTATTAAAGAGTTTAAAACTATTCTCGACTTTGTCAAAAAGATATAACGAACCTTCGTTTGTGGCGCTTGCCCAAATATTAGCCTTAGAATCTTTGTAAACAAACCAAATGTTTTTTTCTGTTTGTTTTGTAAACGGATTGTAACAGGAATAATGCGTAACGGTATTATTCTTCGGGTTTATTTTATTTATGCCGCCAGCCCAGGTCGATAGCCAGATTTCGTTATTATTGTCCCTAATTATACTGGTAATAAAACTGCTCGAAAGCTTATTGCTGTAATTGATATAGGTGTTATTTTTTCTGTTCCAATATTTTAATCCTGCACCGTCTGTACCTACCCAAAGATTCTTTTTTTCGTCTTCGCAGAAGGATAAAATAAAATTCTCGGCAGGATCACTGGCATTATATCTAATACTTTTAAAATATTTGGGCGTATTACTCAACATACTAATTCCGCCACGCAAAGTACCAAACCATTTGTTACCTGATTTGTCTTCGTACAAACTCCAAACCGAATTACTTTTAACCAGATTATTGTCTTTTACAGTATTGGCCGAAATTGCTTTTTTGTTCGTTCCGATAACTCTGTAGATTCCGCAGCCATCTGTTGTAATCCAAACGTCTTTTTTCTTATCCAGAAGAATGTCTGTAACACTGCATTTATTTGGGAAATAATTTCCTGAAAGAGCGCCTGATTTGATATTAAAAAGAAAAAGTCCTTCGTCTGTTCCCAACCAAAGATTTCCGTCGGCTGCGCGTTTCATTGCTTTTACTTCTATCGAAAGCGGAAAAACAATTTTTAAATTTTTAACTGTATAACTGTAACTGCAAATACCAACATTTCTGACATAGATCCAGGAATGCGCATTTTTCTTCTCATCCTGAATCGCTATGGCATCATAATTATCAATGTCTACATTATTTCCTTTCGCTTTAAGCGGAATATGTTTCCCTACAAATGACCCGTTTTCAAAACTAATTAATCCTAAATTTTGTGAAGCCACCAAAACTGTATTTTCAGAAACTGAACTGGTTTGGTGAATAATATCTTTTAAGATTTTTGGCTTCTGGTTTGAAATGACATATTCAACGGGACGAAATGTTGCGTTGGTTTTATTATAAATACAGATTCCGTTAGAACCTCCAACCCAGATATTTTTTCGTGAATCGCCTTCGATATTGTAAATTGTATTGAATAATAAAGAGTTCTTATCGTTAATTCTATTGCGATAGACTTTAAAATTATAACCGTCATAACGATTTAATCCGTCATAAGTTCCAAACCATAAATAACCATCACTATCCTGAAAAATTGTTGTGACTGAATTGTTCGACAAACCATCGGATATATCCAGAAATTTAATCGGATTATCCTGTGCATGAACTACGGATGTAAAACCAATGAATAATAGAAAATATAGGGCAAAATATTTCAAAATAATGTGGCGTTTTTTGGTTTTGTGTAAAAAACACAATTATAAGCTAATTTTATATATAATTCACAAAAACCAGCAAACAAAATTCACATATCCTTCTTTATTTATAAGATTTTTTCCTTATTTATTATTTTTAATAAACCAATCCCTATAAATAATAATTCCGTATAAAATCAAACTGATTTTATACGGAATTAAATAAAAAGTGGTTTGCAAATTATCCCTGAACAAAAAAGATATTTTGTTAGGGACCAGACATAAAAAAACCTCGTTTAATTTACTTAAACGAGGTTTTACTCTGAATACAAATATTATTTTTTTGATTCTTCGATAGAAACTTTTCTAAACTCTTTTAAAAGTTTTTCAATTTCCAAAGTTGATTTACGTGCTCTTGGTCCAGCAGCTTTAACACCTTTTTCAGTTAAAGATTCAGCCTCTGCTTTGAATGTTTCGATTTCGGCGTTGATTTTTACTAATAGATCTTTCATGCTTATACTTATTAAATTAAGTGGCAAAAATAAAATTTTAGGTGGTAGTTTCAACATATTTGATGTTAAATTTATGCCACTTTTAGGCACTTGAGCAAAGATTCATCACAATTTGCATTTTTAAAATCATAACACTCTATTAATTATATACTTACAAAAAGCATTCTTTTGTACGGCACTATTTTTAAAATGACATAAACACAATCAACAGCGACAGAGTACCGTTTTTAAACAAAAAAAGTACAGGATATAGAACAACATATACCCTGTACTAACATAGTTTCTATTCCATCAGAATAGAAAATATAAAAAACACACAAACTACATTAAAAAGTACACTGTTTTGTCAAAATTGCTAAATTTAGTTTTTAGAGAATTTAAATTTTGAGAAATCACTCGCGGTGTTGTTGGCATTGTAAAATCTGTTTTTCCTTTAAAATACGATTTTAAATCCTTTGTAATTTCTGCCTTGCTCTTAGAGCCATCTACCATTATTAAATTTTTAAGCTCATTTAAAAAAGTCAGACTAGTATATAACTGTTTATTGAACAGGCATACTAAAATGTTAGCGCCACTTTTATCCAATTTTAAAAATTCAAGAAATTCAGACTTATTATAAACTACATAAATGCAACGATCAAAGGCTAAAGATTCATTCTCATTGACTGCTGAAAAGGAATTTTCATGAAAGTCAATTTCATCTTTGAACTTTCTTTTAAACATTCTTAAAAATATCCCCTGATTATCTCGTACTAAAACTTTTTCCTTCTCCATCTTTCTATTGCTTTAAAAATCTTTTAATAATAAAACTGTTCAAATCTAGGCTCTATCTTAATAATCGATAAGCCTTAATAAGTCATAAAATAAATAAGTTAAGACATTTAACACATTGATCTTTTCCTTTAATTATCTTCAAAGAGCATTAAAATATCTAAGTATTTTTTTTGATATGTCAGATCAAAAAATTGACATTTTTATCTTTTTTTATGCACTTGTTTTTATAGTAAAAAATATGCGAATTTTTGTTTGCAAAAAAGGAATTTCTTTCAGGCTAAAAACCAAACTAAAACTGATGATTATTTTCCTGTTTTTTATCAAAAAAAGAAGAAACATTGGTTCTCAATTAAATCTTTTTTTCTTTGAAAAAATAAACTTTTGTCTACACAAAAAACAACAATAAAAGCACCTTTATAAGTTAAAAAAGTATCACTTTAAGACTTATAAAACCTATCCTATTTAGTTTGTTTTCAAATAGTTAAATAAAATCAATCAAATATAACACTGCTTAAAATATTTAATTACATTTGCTTTCAATTTAATTTTTTATAAACAATTTCCTACAAAAATGATTTTTACCACATCACAAAAAGTACCCAAACAAAAGGTTAAGGAATTGACTTGCATATGTGAGATTTCGAAGACAATATCATACTTAAATCATATCAAAAAAAAGGCACTAAAAAACCTTATTTCTATCATAAAAAAACCTGAAAATTTAATGACAATGCTATCGTAGAATAACAGTAAAAGCAACCTTCCTTCGGGAGCAATATTTACAATAAAATTATCTATAAGTTAATGTAAAATGAGTTTAAAAAAAGAAAATATACTAATTGTAGATGATAATCATGATATGCTTGATTTACTTCAAAGAAATCTCAAGATATTTAATTATCATCCTTATAAAGCTTCTTCTGTAACTGAAGCTATCGATGTTTTAAAGTATACAACCATAGATTTGTTAATTACAGATTTTAATATGCCTGAAATAAGTGGTATAGAATTATTAAAATATGCAGGGGAACATTTTCCTGCAATGCCAAAATTGGTCATATCGGGTTTGCCTTCAATTGACAATGCCATCAATTCACTCAAATCCGGCGCGCTAGATTATCTTATAAAACCATTTACAAACGAAGAGCTTTCTAAAGCTATTCACAGCTCCCTTATAAACACAAAAATAAACTCCGGAAGACTTTCCGGTACTAGTGCTACAATCTCAAAAGAAAATGATTATGCGGGTATTGTAGGTAATTCTGATCAATTTAAAAGTTTGATTGAGATCATAAAACGGGTACAAAACAATAAGGTAAATGTTTTAATTGAGGGCGAAAGCGGAACTGGTAAAGAACTTATTGCCAAAGCAATTCATTATAAAGGTGCATTGGCCAATATGCCATTTATTTCTGTTAATTGTGGCGCAATCCCGGAAACTCTAATGGAATCAGAGCTTTTTGGGTATACAAAAGGTGCATTTACAGGTGCAGCAGAATCCAGAATAGGGCTTTTTCAGGCTGCTTCAGGAGGAACTTTATTTCTGGACGAAATTGGTACCGCACCAATGGCAGTACAAACAAGACTTTTAAGAGTATTACAAGAAAAAGAAATTACTAAGGTAGGCTCCAGAAGCCCTGAAAAACTAGATGTCAGAATTATAAGTGCTACTAACAATGATTTATATAAAATGGTCCAGGAAGGTACTTTTAGAGAAGATTTGTACTATAGAATTAATGTTGTGAATATAAAAACAACACCTCTAAGAGAACGAAAGGAAGACATTTTACCATTAGTAGAAAACTTTATTGCAAAATATGGCACTGAGTATAATAAACCGGCAATTACAATCAACAAAAAAGTAAATGAAGTTTTATTACGCTATTCCTGGCCGGGTAATATTAGAGAACTCGATAATATAATTCAGCGTATGATTATTATGAGCGATGAAGTAATAGATCTCGAACAGGTACCAAAATATCTAAAATATACTATACCTGAACAGAAACATATTTTTAAATCATTAAAAGAATATGAAAAAGAACAGATCCTAAAAGTCCTGGCTGCGGTAGGAAATAACAAAACTAAAGCAGCACATATTCTTCAAATAGATCGCAAAACGCTTACTCAGAAAATAGCATAGTTCAAAAGCGGGTAATTACTCCTCATCTGATACAAAATTTCCTATGCAAAAAATCAAAAGTTATTCTATTCTATTTTAGAATGGTTTAAGTAACAACGCATTAGATTTAATACAACTATTTAGGCATATGATTTGTCTACAATAAGTCAAAATAATATTAAAATAAAACATAACATCAGTAATGACAAGAAATTAGACTGTCACATAAAAAAGTTGCAAAACATAATTAACAAAAACTAATCATCAAAAATCATAGAGCAACTTCGCTGTTTTTAGGAGACAAACTAAATCAAAATTAAATTATAAAGCCAATAAATATTAACAACCCACTAAAAAAAGCCATTTAACAGAACTCACTGAATTTTATATAATATAAACATATCTAAATGAAAATAATTGAACACTCATACAGTGCCGACTTAAGCTGGGTTAAGCATTTAGCAAATGAACTTGGAGGGAAAATAGATGGCAATTTTATTCTGGCTTCTGAAAATATTCAAACTGGTGTGCGCTATTTCCTTGAAATTGAAGAAGGAATTGTAGCTTATTATATTGATGCAGTTTATCACAAAAATCTACATCTAATTCAAAAAAACACACAGACTGATTTTATAGGTCTTTATTATAATTTAACTGACGGTGAGGTCTCTGTCACTAAAAAAAATCACAGCTACAATGTTAACAGATGGAATTATAATTTATCTACAATTGACGGAACATTGGTGACGGATTATAAAGTAACTGCAGGAAGCAAAACCTACGCCTTATGCATATTTATAAAAAAATCTATTATCGAATCAATTGCAAAAGCAAATAATATTACGATCAGAAATTTGAATAGAATTACTGATCCTAAAAAAAATACCATAATTAGATTTGACAGAATGAGCAATGAAAGCTATCATCTTTTAAAGGATTTGCATAAACTAAAAGTTGGAGGACCTGTTTTTGATCTAAATCTTGAGGGAACGGTTCATATGCTGCTTTCTAATTATTTGAAAAAATTATCCACTAACCGAATCATCATTCAAACTGTTAATCAAGCTGACTTAAACAATATTATCGCGATACAAAAATATTTGGTTAGGAATATTGATAGTCATTTTCCGTCTATCAAATTGATGGCTGAAATGGCTAATATGTCTGAATCTAAATTTAAAAGTTTGTTTAAAAAAATAACAGGTTTGACATCGAACTCTTTTTTCATGGAAAATAAATTGCTGAAAGCAAAAGAACTTTTAGAGAATAGAGAATTGACTATAACGCAAATTTCTGATCAGCTTCATTTTACAAACAACTCTTATTTCACTTCAAAATTCAAAGAGAATTTTGGACTATCACCAAAAACGTACGTAAAAAAATTGTAGGTTTTCTAAACACCACTCCTAATTTTATGAAGAACTTTACTCATTTCTATAGTTTAACTCCAGAATGGCAGCATGAGCTAGTTAAAAAGATGGATGGAAAACTTATCAATAATAAAATTATCCATATTCCGGAAGCCCTTGGTTCTGGAAACTCGTTTTTTACTCAGATCACACCTGGAATCTCGGCATTATTTATGGATTTTGTATTAAATGAACCTATAGTCATTAATAGACTGCAATCTGAAAATGAGCTCTATATATTCCATTTTGATTTGAGTCAACATGTTAATATCCTCAAAATTGATAATGTTGATTATGAAATTGGTTCAACCGATCATTTAAGCCTTGCTGTAATAGACAATCAGACTGAAAGCTCTTTTAAACCCGGAGTAGGTGACCGAACGGTTGCCTTACGTATCCTTGTTGACAAAAAATTACTGAAGCAATTGATTAAAAATCATCCAGATGGAGAATATGGCATCAGAAAAATTAAGGCACCTAAAAAGTCTCTTTATTACCATGATACAATAGATAGTAACAGTATTTTATTAATTAAATCAATAATGGATAAATCAATCTTTGATGCATCGTTTGATCCATATTTAAAAGGTGTTTCATTAAAATTGTTAGGTAATTTTTTAAACAGACATGAAAATTCAACTACTGAGAAAAATGAATTTTCTGATGCCGAAATACAAGCTGTTACAAAAACACAAATGTATCTTTTACAGAACCTAAATAATCCTTTTCCATCAGTACCCTTTTTATCTAAAATGGCAGGAATGTCATCTTCAAAATATAAAATGGTTTTTAAAAAGCGTTTTCATGATACTCCAAACAATCTCTTTATAAAAGAAAAAATGATCCATGCCAATAAATTACTGCGAAGTGGTGATTACGAAACATTGACTGCAATTATCTACGAACTAAATTATAGCAAACTAAGTTATTTTTGCTCTAAATACTATACGCTCTTTAAAAGAAAACCATCACAGGATTTTATAAAAAAAACGTTAACCAAAAAAGGAAGCATTCTTAAATAAAAGAAAATATTTACCATTAGGAACCACTACTTTTCCGCCACCATTTTCAGAGCATGCTTTATTATGTAATCGATAACAATTTATAGCTGATAATAAAAAAGTGTATTTTTGTCTGGTAATTAATCTGAAACACTTCTTGAATGAGCGAAAAAACAACCATTTATGATATTGCTGAAAAATTAAATATCACTGCTGCTACTGTTTCAAGGGCTTTAAACAACAACCCGAAGATTAAAGAAAGTACTCGTGAGCTGGTACTCAAAACCGCTGCAGCAATGAACTACAAGCAAAACAAACTGGCATTAGCTTTAAAAAGTGGCCGTAGTAATAATATAGGTGTAATTGTACCGCGTATTGATAGTAACTTCTTTGCTTCGGTAATTAGAGGTGTCGAAGAAGAATTACATCCACATGGTTATAAGGTTATTATTTGTCAAACTCATGAAGATCCAAAAAGAGAAAATGAAAATTTATATGCCTTAATAGATGCGCAAGTAGATGGTATTATTATGTCGGTTACTGATGTGACTAACGAAAATGATAGCGCTTTTCAGAATGTTTTAGAGAAAAATGTTCCTTTAATCTTTTTTGACAGAAGCAAACATATTGATGGTGTAAGCTCTGTAACAATCAATGACTTTAAAGGCGGATACATTACAACAAAACATCTTATTGATGAAGGTTGCAGATATATTGCTCATTTTTCCGGAGATCAGTCTCTTGAAATTTTCAAAAATCGTTTTTTAGGATACAAACAGGCTTTATTAGATAACGGAATAACTTTTAAAGAAGAATACGTTATTCGCACCAAAAGTAGTGTTGAAGCCGGAAAAGAAGCGATCGATACTTTATTACATTTAGAAACGCCTCCTGATGCTTTATTTTCTTCGAGTGATTTTGCAGCTTTAGGTGCCATTCAGGAATTAAAAGAACGAAATATCAGTATTCCAAACGAGTTTTGTGTAGCAGGTTTTAGTAATGAGCCTTTTACCAAATTCATGGAATTATCCATAACTTCTGTTGATCAGTCACCACTTGAAATGGGCAAAATGTCTGCACGCGTTTTCTTAGAGCAAGTGGACAAAACCAACACCATTAAAATCGAAAAAAAGGTAGTTCTTTCACCGGAATTACACATTCGTAAATCTTCGTCTAAAACTAACTTTTAAAGCTTTTAAATCATATATTTTTTTACCATATAAGTTATATAAGGAAATTTAAGTTTTGTGCTTATTTCTTAATGGTAAAAAAAACTCATTGTTAAATGAACTTATATAACTTATATGGTAGAAAAGAAAGGAAAAATTTGTTTTTGAAAATTGACAAAACCTTGCTCTACACCATTTGTATCAATTTCTTCTAATGCTATTGCAATAGCTTCTGTTAATGAAGGAATTAAGCTTAAATCTTCATCCCAAAAGTTTTTATTTTGCAAAGTAAGTTGCGCTATTTTAGTATAATCTTCAGATTTCCAAAGTTCGCTGAAAAAAGTAACAATATCCTCGCTGTCATTAACCGGTAAAGTCTCCCCTTTCCATGTTCCTTTATAGAAACGAATTAGAGTCGCAAAAGCAAACGTTAAATGAACCGGAAGTTTGTGGTGAATCGCAACATATCCTGTTAAACTTGGCAATACACGAACTTTGAATTTAGAAATGGAATTTAAGGCAATCGATGATAATAAATGTTTAATAAAAGGATTTCTAAAACGATCTAATATTTCTTCAGCGAAACTTCTTAATTCCGCTTTATCTATATTCAAGGTTTCGTTAATTTCATCAAAAATCACTTTGTTTATAAAATCACCCGTAAAGGCATTATCAAGAGTTTCTTTTACGGTTTCGTTTCCACAAAGCAAGGAGAACGGAACCATTACAGTGTGTACTCCATTTAAAATTCTAACTTTTCGAGTGCGATAAGGCTGCATATCGGCCACGATTTTTACATCTAAATCTGTTTTTTCAAACGGAAGTTTCGCCTTCAATTTATCATCGCCTTCGATTACCCATAAAAAGAAATTTTCGGCACTTACAATCAAATCATCTTTATATGATAATTGACTATTATATTCTTCTATTTGATCTTTTGGATATCCCGGTACAATTCTATCCACCAAAGTATTATGGAAAGAACAATCATTTATTACCCATAATTTAAAATCAGATTCTAAATTCCAATCGGTACAATATTTCAAAACAATTTCCTTTAAAACATCTGAATTATAATTAATTAACTCACAAGGAATAATGGTTAAAGCTTTCGATTTATCACCATTAAAATATTTGAATCTTTCATATAAAAGTACCGTTAATTTTGCAGGAAAAGAAACCGGTGGCTGCATTGTAAGGCGGTCAGATTTTATATATTTGATTCCGGCTTCGGTTGTATTTGAGATGACAAAAGCTAATTCTTCTTCTTTGGCTAAAGCCAAAAATTCCTGAAAAGAAGCATAAGGATCAATCGCTTTTACAATATTGGTAATCAATTCTTTTTCCTGAATTTCCTCTCCTTTTTTTACTCCTTTCATGAATAAAGTATACAAGCCATCCTGAGCATTAATTATATTGGCTAAATCTTTATTAATAGATTGTACAACGGCAATTCCGCCATTAAAATCAGCTTTTTGGTTTAGCTTCTGAAAAGCATATTCTACAAAAGCTCTTAAAAAATTACCTCCGCCAAATTGAACTATTTTAATCGGAAGTCTTTTTGAAAATTCCGTGTTTGATCTGTTTATTTTTTCCATTATACTTTTTTAAAAGTGTTATAAAATACCTCCAATAAATACCTTATTCGTTTTATTAGAAATTCTTAAGCTGTAAAAGAAACATTACACTTGTAAGAATAAAATAAATCTTGCTGTGGGGAATGACAAGGTTTATTTTGAAAGCGTAATGCTCTGTTACAATTTCTAAAATCTAAAAAAACATTCTTAAATAAGGAATTGGTATGATTTGCTCCTTCCGGAACTTTCTCCCAATCAATAAGTCCTTTTTCAATAATTGTCATCGAGCTATGCACACGATCATAAAGTACATTATTGCCTCTTGTACTTGTTTCAGTTTCTCAAAAACCAAATAATGTAATCGATTGCAAAAATATAGTTTTAAATTTTTATATTCCAATTAATTTGTCTAAAAGTTTAGTTTAGATCAAGAACATCGAATAAAAAAACTAACACATAACTGCATATTACTTTTATTATTTCTATGTTTTCTGCTATGCTCACCTACTGGCAAAAAATAGTACGCGGGTGACGCGGATTCGCTTCGCGAAGACGCAGATTTTAACTGATTATTTTTTTAAAGTAACCACACAAACGCCTCCAACCTTTTTGATTCATACTACAGATGATACTTTGGTTTTACCTGAAAACAGGATCAATTATTATTTAGCTCTTAAAAAAATGGGGGTTCGGCAGAATTGCATATTTATGAAAAAGGGGAACATGGCTTTGGTTTAGGTGTTAGCGACACCAGTAAATATTAGATCAGAGATCTTAAAGAATGGCTAAAAGCACAAACATTATTAAAACAATAAAATTTCGACGAGATTCAATTTTATAGCCCGCGGTTTCAACCGTTGGTATTTGAATGTAATAAAACAAAAAAAGGGTTTCTAAAGTCAGTTAAAAATAACAACTCTAAAAACCCTGTAAAAATTAGACAGTTTGTACTCTTGCAAATTTATACAAAGCTACCCACGATCAAATGAATACGCCCAATTTTCATTGTAATAAAAAAATTGTTTCTCCAAAAACAGTTTAACATAGAATCAAATAAGACGTTTAAAAAGGCAAAAAGCATTTCATTTTTTCTCTTCTATAGCACAAAACTACATGCAACTTTTATGACTTCATTACGGCTTTCCTCATTTTGCCCAAAAAAAACCATTTTTTATTACCCATAAATTCTAATTCATTGTTTCCGATCAAGTTAGAAATATGTTTTAACAAATATTTAAAAAATGACTAAGATTATAAGTCATCAAACCTCTAAAATCACTAAACAGTGCTATTTTAGATCAACAAAAAAACTCGGTCCCGACGCTTCAGGATAATAATTTAGTACCTTTTCTTGTCCTAGATTAAGTTGAAACTATAATTTATGAAATACATTTGTCAAGTAAATTAGTTTTTAGAGTTACTAAGAGCATGACAACTCACAAACTCAGAAACTTAGTCCCGATAGCTATCGGGATAGAACCTTAGAATCTAAAAAATGAAAACATTTGAATTTTTAATACTCGGAAAAAACCAGCCTATTCTGGAGATCTTACTTAGATTGGTAAATGCATACGAAAATTGGAATGCGGTTGGCTTCAGCGATGAAAAACTAGCTCAGGAATATTTTCAAAATCATAAAATCGACATTGTTCTTTTGAGTTCCGGAATCGAAGATCATATCGAAAAAGAGTTTACCAGTTTTTGTTTGAAACAACAGCCCGATGTTGAAGTAATTGAGCATTTTGGCGGCGGAAGCGGTTTACTAAAATCAGAAATAGAACATAGATTATATCTTAAAGGAAAAATTTAGGTACCGGATCTCGACAGCTATTGGGATTAATCCGTCTATAATTGATTCAGAATCATTTTATTTCAATTTAAATAGAGAATAATGCGACCCGATTAATAAGAAATTTATAGTATTTTTGATAACACAAAATCAAGACAATACCACAAAATAGATTTCTGTTTATGAAAAATATACTCCTCTTAATACTGCTTTGCTTAACGGTACAAATTAGCAATTCGCAAAAAATATACTTTCCAAAAAGTAATTATAGTGACAGTCTTAATCTTTCTAAAAATCTGACACTATTAGCCAAAAAGATTGTTCCAATTTACTCTAATTCGAATCGCGCAACTTATCTGGACAACTATGCCCGAATAAATTTTGTAGCCGGGGATTATAAAGTTATGAAACAAACAATGCGTGCTTATACGCAAGAGATTATGGGCGATACTATTGCAAATAAACCTTTTGGTTTTCATTATAGAACCTATGCAAATACTATTGTCAAAAATCCTAAAACAAAAGCAGAGTTTGATCAGATTTACATGTCTGAATTCAAGACTTTATATGATAGTTTTGTTACTGACGGAAAAACCTGGGCAGAAGGTTTATTTGATATAGAACTAAGCGAAATCAAAGAACAATATGAAAATAAACTAAAAGAATCTCAGGCTAATGACAGTATTAGCCTTGAAAATGCTGCTCTATTATGCAAAGCCTATTCTAAATATGTAGTTTACAGTAAAAGCCTTGCCCCTGCCAAACAAGAAATAGCAAAAATAGAAGCCGAAAATTATATTATAGACAACAATATTATCATTACTTTACCCAACGGAAGCACAATTTCGGGCTCTATGGTGAGAAATAGAAATATATCTGAACCACAACCTGTTGTAATGATGTACAATATTTATGCAGGAAATGAACGAACAGACTGCAAGGAAATTGCCAGAATGGGATATGTGGGTTTTGTCGCAAATACACGAGGAAAGCGATTGAGTAATGACCCAATTGAACCTTACGAACACGATGGCGATGATGCTTATTATATCTTAGACTGGATTAGCAAACAGCCTTGGTGCAATGGCAAAATTGGTATTTATGGCGGGAGTTATCTGGGCTTTAGTCAATGGAGTGCGGTAAAAAAAGTACATCCTGCTCTAAAAACAATAGTTCCGCTGGTATCTGTAGGTGCGGGAATTGATTTTCCAACTCAAAATGGAGTTTTTATGACCTACGCTTTAAGATGGATTCATTTTGTAGCCAACAATAAATTAACTGATTTAACCAGCTTTCAAAACAGCAAAAAATGGGACGATATTTTTACGCAATATTATAAAAATGGCTCTAGCTTTCGTTCCTTAGATAAAATAGAAGGAAATCCCTCCCCATTATTTCAAAGATGGTTAGATCATCCGGCTTATGATGCTTACTGGCAAAATATGACCCCACAAAAAGAAGCTTTTGCCAACATTAATATTCCAATTTTAAGCACAACCGGATATTATGACGATGATCAGATTGGGGCAATGTATTACTATAACCAATATCGTAAATACAACAAAACCGACAATTACTATCTAATTATTGGTCCGTACGATCATGGTGGTTCACAAGGATATCCCAGAAAAATATTAGGAGGTTACACCCTTGATGAGGTAGCTCCAATTCCGATAAATGCTATAATTTTTCAATGGTTTGATTACATTTTAAAAGAAGGCAAACGTCCGGAGGTTTTAAAAGACAAAGTAAACTTTGAAATCATGGGTAAAAATGAATGGAAAAGCGTTGCTACTTTAGACAAAATGCACAATCAGGAAATTACTTTTTATCTTAACAATACCAACTCAAAATACTCCTTACAAAAAACAGCTCCTAAAAAGCCTATTGCGATTAATCAAACCGTTGATTTTAAAGATCGCTCAGAAATTAATCTTTATCAGGATGATTTTGTTTCGGGTTTTCCAAGAGTTATAGATACTATTTTAAGAACCGAAAAACAATTAATGATTTTTGAAAGTGATCCACTTAAAGAAGCTACAATTATAAGTGGTTCAATAAAAGCATCTTTACAAATCAGTATTAATAAAAAGGATTTAGATATAGAAATACAACTTTACGAGAAAACCGTCGATGGTCATTATTTCGCTTTAACAAACAATTTACATAGAGCAAGTCTTGCAAAAGACAGAACAAAAAGACAACTCCTGACTCCTAATAAAATAGAGAAAATTGAGTTGGATCAAAATTATATTATCTCTAAAGAATTGCAAAAAGGAAGTAAGATTGTAATTGCTTTGGGTGCAAATAAAAATCCAAATTGGGAAGTAAATTACGGTTCAGGCAAAAATGTTAGCGACGAAACAATTGCCGACGCTAAAGAACCTCTTAAAATAAAATGGTACACAAACAGTTCTATCACAATCCCGATTTTAAAACTGTAAACATTTTCAATAAAAATGGAGAAAAAATATTCTGTTGTTATTCATCCTTCGCAAGATGTAATTGATTCGATCAAAACAATGAAAGAACTTTTAGCCGCTAAAGTTGGCTGGTTTAACAGCAAAAATTCTGTCGCACATATTACCATTTGCGAATTCGCAATTGCCGAATCTCAAATCGATAAATACAAACAGAAACTCTTTAAAATCTGTGATACTTTTACGCCTTTTCAAGTGAATTTAGATCATTATGATTCTTATGAAAATGGAGCTTTTTTCATTTCTCCAAACGAAAATTCTAAAATGAATCTGAAACCAATAATGAAAAAGACTCAAGACGCATTACAACTTTCAAATTTAGCAAAGAGCAATGATCCGCATATTTCTATTGGCAGAAGATTAACGCCCGAGAGTCTTAAGATTGCTAATCATTTATTTACCACAATCGACATTGATTTTTTGTGTGACAATATTGTTCTAAGAGAATTTGATCCTGTAAAAAAGCAGTTTTTTGTAATTGATACTTTTCCTTTTAATGGCAATATCCAGCCAGAGTTTATTCAGGGAAGTTTGTTTTGATTTTTTGCAGTTAAGCGCTAAGGCACAAAATTTTTAATTTACTATACTCTCACAGTATGTCATTGCGAGGAACGAAGCAACCACATTTGCTAAATCAATTGATGATTTTTGTTAGTGTGATTGCTTCGTTCCTCGCAATGACTGAGCGCTGCGTAAACCTTTTGATATCCGTTAAATCAGCGTGCCAAAAATTCTTCGTATATTTTTCTAGCAAAAAATCAAAACCCGACAAGTTATAAAAACTTGCCGGGCCTCTCATTTTCAAATATATTGAATTAGTAAATCTTCTTTTCTTTAATCTTTTTGAACGATGACATCAAAACCGCCATTTTTATCAAAGACAACATCATAAAATTTTGCGTCTTTTACTATACCAACTTCATACGTTGTTTTGTTTTGATCGTCTACCACTAAGGCAATTTCTTTAACGGCTTTTGCCGGATAATTTTTCTTTAAATAGTTTTGAGCTTTCTGCGGAAGCTTACTTAACGGGATTTGCGTTTCAAAAGCTTTTAAAACGCCCAGATTATCATAAACCGCCAACGACTCTGTATTTTCATTAGTTCTGAACTTTCCTTCATATCGAATTTCATCATCATCATCACCAACATATTTTAAAGCCCAAACAGCAACTTTTCCCGGATATTCTTTTTGAAAAGTAAACAAGACCTTTTCCGGCGGGGTAACTGTAGTGTTTGGTGAAACTTGATTTTGTGCTGATAAAAGGCAATTATAGAGAAGAATTAAAATTAAAAATACTTTTTTCATGAGTCCTATTTTACATTACTATATATTTTTTAAAATTACATTTTTTTTAACAAGAAAAAAGATATTTTTAAATAATAACTTATTTTTTTAATCTATCAGATAATTCTCTCTTATAAGTAATACCTATAGGTAGTTTTTCGTTTTTAATTACTACAAAATCCTTTTCTGTAGTTTCAATTTTATCCAGAGCCACAATATAAGATTTATGAATTCGCATAAAGTTTTTTTCCGGCAGGCATTTTTCAAACTCACTTGTAGTTATAGAGGCCAGATACGTTTTTTTAATCGTGTGCAATTTCACATAATTACCAAAACTCTGTGCAAACAAAAGCTGGTCTAATTCTATATCCATAAAATAACCATCGACTTTTACACTTACAGAATTTACAACTGTTTCTTCTGTTTTTGTTTTTACAGTTTCGGCAGCAAAAAAACGATCAATTGCTTTTAAGAATCTCGGAAAATAGATGGGTTTCAAAAGATAATCTATTACGCCATAATCATAACTTTCAAGCGCATATTCAGAATAAGCTGTTGTTAGAATCGTTTTAGGATGTGTTGGGATAATCTTCAATAATTCCATTCCGGAAATCTCTGGCATATTAATATCCAAAAACATCAAATCGACAGGATTTTCACGCAAATAATCCATTGCTTCGATACCATTATAGCCCTGAAAAACCAACTCTAATTGCGGATTTTGTTTGATGTAGTTCGCCAACACATAATGTGCTGCCGGTTCATCATCTACAATTATACATTTTTTGGGTTCTCTCATTCTACAAACTTTTTCAATTGCAATTTCAAATCTACAATATAAGTGTTTTTATCGTCCTGAATATCTAGTTTATAGTCTTTACCATAAATCAGATTCAAACGTTCTATCGTGTTTTTCAAACCTATTTTAGTCGAAACAACATCAGTTTTTTTGGTCGGAATTGAATTTACAAGATGCAGGTGTAATTGTCCTTTTTCGACCGTAATAAAAATTCTGACATAACATTTTTCAATAGCGCAAGTTCCGTGTTTAAAAGCATTTTCAATAAAAGCAATTAAAAGCATTGGAGAAATCTTATACGCATTTTCATTATCTATTTTACAATCATAAGTGATTTCGCAACGATAACCAACACGTTCTTTTTCGAGCTGAACATAACTATTTATAAACTCCAATTCGTCTTCAAGAGATACACATTTTTTACTATTACTTTCGAGCTGATAACGCATTAATTGCGAAACTTTCATAATCAAATCGGGCGTTCTTTCCGGAAACTCCAAACTAATTCCGTAAAGCGTATTAAAGGTATTGAATAAAAAATGCGGATTCAGTTGTCCTTTCAAAGAATTCAGCTGCATTTCATTAAACAATAATGTTTCTTCTGTTTTTTTCTTGTGAATTCTATAGAATTTGAAAACAATTATCGGGCTCAAAATACAAACCAAAGTTCCTAAAACACTCGCCAATTGATAGACATAACTTCGTTGATGCGAGTTTTGATACAAGCGGCAATTACTAAACATGTCGAGCTTTGTAATTTCGTATAAAATCAGAGAAAAGGCAAATACTCCAAAAAGCGTTAGGAAAATATAAGTTAAAGGACGTTGGGTTTTAAAAAGAATTGGCAATAGAAAAAAACGGTTGAATTGGGCATGCATGTACAAAATAAGGTAGAAAAAAATGCCCATTAAAATGGATGTAAAAGAACTAAATAACATCCAGTCATTTTTTAATGTATAAATTGTAAATGAAAAGGCAACAACGGCAATTTCCTGCCACCATCTGTTGTCTAATATATCCTCAAATTTTTTATTCATTTTAAAACTTAAATAGTCTACAAATTAACCACAAATTTTTAGTTTTTATTTCGTTTAAATGACAAATTCAATTGGTCATTTATAACCGTATTACATCATTTAAGAAGGCTTTTATCCGTGTAAGAGAAATAATTTTGGGTAATCAAATTCATACCACCGATTTTATGTACTTCAAAAAAATTACTTTATTAGTTTTCTTGATTTTTGCTTGTGGTAGTTATGCACAAACTTTGTCTTTAAAAGAAGCTATTAAAACAGGTTTAGAAAACTACGGTTCTATCAAAGCAAAAAGCAATTACACTAATGCATCGCGAGAAACGCTCAAACAATCCACGCGTGATTACCTGCCAAATCTTAACTTATCGGCGCAACAAGATTACGGAACCATCAATGGGCAAAATGGTGCTCTTTATGGTTTTAACGGTTTAGGAACTGCTTCTTCCGGAGCTGCATTACCAGAACAAAACTGGAACTCTGCCTTTGGTGCTTTGTATTTAGTCAACATGAACTGGGATTTTTTCACCTTCGGAAAAACCCAGGAAAAAATCAATTTGGCTAAAATCGATGTTCGAACCAAAGAAAACGATTTGAAACAGGAAGAATTTCAACAGGAAATCAAAATTTCTGCTGCTTACCTGAACTTATTAGCAAGCCAAAGGTTATTGATTTCGCAGCAAAAGAATTTAAGTCGAGCAGAAGTTTTCAAAAAGACAGCTGTTGCCCGAGTTAAAAACGGATTATTGGCGGGAGTCGATTCTACATTGGCAACTGCCGAAGTTTCTAAAGCTAAAATCTCTTTGAATCTGGCGAAGAATTTTGTCAAAGAGCAAAACAATAAATTAGTTGATTTGATGGGAGTTGCTCCTCAGGATTTTGTTACGGATACTTTGTTTGTAAATGATATTCCAAAAGAAATTCTTCGAGGAACTGCAACTTCTGATAGTTTGCATCCGTTACTGCAATATTATAAAACGAAGATTGATTACAGCAATCAACAGACTAAATTGTACAAACGTTTTTACTATCCAACTATGAGCGCTTTTGGTGTTTTGCAAACACGTGCATCAGGATTTAATAGCGATTATGTTACGAATCAAAATTCTTTCAATAGAAATTATTGGGATGGTGTAAATCCGGATCGTACCAATTATTTGGTCGGAATTGGAATTAGCTGGAACCTGACAACTCCGTTTAGAGCAAGCAAACAAGTAAGTGCTCAAAAATATGTTTCGCAAGGTTTACAAGAAGAATACAATCAGGCGGACAGAGAACTGAAATCGCAACTAAAACTTGCCGACGATAAAATACAAATCACACTTGAAAACTTTGCCGAAGCCCCAATTCAGGTTGATGCAGCAAAAAGAGCGTATTTGCAAAAATCGACTTTATACAAAAACGGCTTAACAGATTTAACGGATATTACCCAGACTTTATATACGTTAAACCGTGCCGAAATCGACCGCGATATCGTCAACAATAATGTGTGGCAATCGCTTTTGCTTAAAGTAGCTGCAACAGGCAATTTTGACTTATTTATAAATGAATTTTAATTATAGATCCTAATGAATTTAATACGTTTTGCACTCCGCAAACCCATCTCCATATTAGTATTGGTTGCGGGTCTATTTTTCTTCGGAATTGGTGCTATCAAGGATATTAAGGTAGATATTCTGCCAAAAATGAACTTGCCGGTTATCTATATTGCGCATCCTTTTGGAGGTTACACGCCAGACCAAATGGAAGCTTATTTTGCCAAGACTTATGTCAACATTTTACCTTTTGCCAATGGTGTAAAATCGGTAGAAACCAAAAATATTCAAGGGTTAATGATTATGAAATTAACCTATTATGAAAACACGAATATGGCTCAGGCTGCTGCCGAATTGAGTTCACTTTCGAACAGAATCCAGGCGGCTTTTCCTCCGGGAACACAACCGCCGTTTATCATTCGTTTTGATGCTTCTTCTTTGCCAATTGGTCAATTGGTTTTAAGCAGTAAAATTAGGTCAAATAACGAATTACAGGATTTAGCCAACGTTTATGTTCGTGCATCGTTTACTTCGATTCCGGGTTTATTATCGCCGGCACCCTTTGGCGGAAGCCCAAGAACCATTGAGGTTAATGTAGATCCGGATTTATTGCGTTCGCACAATATGACACCGGATCAAATCGTTGAAGCAATTCGTATCAACAACCAGACTGCACCGTCAGGAAACGTGAGAATGGGCGATGTAAACTACATCACACCAACTAATAATACGATTAAAGAAGTTAAAGATTTTGAGAATATTCCATTGTTTAAAGGAAGTGTTCAAAACTTAAAATTAGGCGACGTTGCCACTGTAAAAGACGGTGCCGATATTACGCAAGGTTATGCTTTGGTAAACGGAAAACGTTCGGTTTATATTAGTATTGCAAAAGCCGGAGACGCTTCAACCTGGGATGTGGTTCAGAAATTAAAAGCCGAATTGCCTAAGATTCAAAGTACACTTCCTGAAGATGTAAAATTATCTTATGAATTTGACCAGTCAGTTTATGTAATCAATTCCGTAAAAAGTTTGATTACTGAAGGAATTATTGGAGCGGTTTTAACCGGATTAATGGTTTTACTTTTCCTTGGAGACAAACGTGCCGCTTTGATTGTAATCCTTACTATTCCGATTTCGATTATATCAGGAGTTTTATTCCTGAAATTATTCGGACAAACGATCAACTTAATGTCTTTATCAGGATTGGCATTAGCGATTGGAATCCTGGTAGATGAAAGTACGGTAACGATAGAAAATATTCACCAGCATCTTGATATGGGTAAACCCAAGGCGCTCGCCATTTGGGACGCTTGTCAGGAAATTGCTTTGCCTAAATTATTGATCTTACTTTGTATTTTGGCAGTTTTTGCACCGGCATTTACAATGGTCGGAATTCCGGGAGCTTTGTTCTTGCCTTTGGCTTTAGCAATTGGTTTCTCAATGGTAATTTCGTTCTTATTATCTCAGACTTTTGTTCCTGTAATGGCAAACTGGTTGATGAAAACGCATCCAAAACACGAACATGCGCCAACTATTACAGATGACGAAGCAGAATTTAATGCCTGCGGATTAACACCGGAATCTGAAAAAGATATCATCACACAGAAAAAGGTAATGATCGAAAAAGATGATTCTAATAACAACGGTAAAATTGGCGCTTTCGAGCGTTTCAGAATCCGTTTTATGCGAACTTTAGATCGTTTATTCCCTTATAAAAAACCGGCTGCTTTAATTTACTTGGTTGTAATTACACTTTTGGCTGTTGTCTTTATTAATTTCATCGGAAAAGATGTTTTCCCAAAAGTAAACTCAAGTCAGTTTCAGCTGAGAATGCGTGCTCCGGACGGAACTCGTTTAGAACGTACCGAAGAAAAAGCGGTTATTGTTTTGAAAGAACTGCAAAAAATGGTTGGTAAAGAGCATATCGGAATTTCGTCTGTATATGTTGGTCAGCACCCATCGTTATTCTCGATCAACCCTATTTATTTGTTCATGGCAGGTTCACATGAAGCAGTATTTCAGGTGAGTTTAAAAGAATATCACGTGGATATGGATGATTTTAAAGACGGCTTTAGAGCCCGAATTAAAAAAGTACTTCCGGATGTGAAACTCTCTTTTGAACCAATCGAGCTTACTGATAAAGTTTTGAGTCAGGGCTCTCCTACTCCAATCGAAGTTCGAATTGCAGGAAAAGACAAAAAGCGAAATGAATTATATGCGAATCAAATTGTAGAAAAACTGAAAAAAATAGCTTATTTCAGAGACGTACAAATTGGTCAGCCAATTCATTATCCGGCAATGAATATTAATATTGACAGAACACGTGCAGCCGAACTAGGCGTTGACATGAACGATATATCGCGATCACTTGTGGCTTCGACGTCATCATCAAGATACACAGAGAAAAATACCTGGGTCGATGAAAAAGCCGGATTATCATACAACGTTCAGGTGCAAGTGCCTTTGAATAAAATGAAAAGCAAAACAGATATTGGAGAAATTCCGGTATTAAAGAACTCGCTTCGTCCGGTTTTAAGTGACGTTGCCAAAATTACACCAGGATTTGTTAGTGGTGAAAATGACAATTTAGGGGCTATGCCATACATTACCGTTACAGCAAACATCAACCAGACCGATTTGGGGACGGCAGTAAAAGATGTAGATGCAACGATAAACTCATTGGGAGAATTACCGCGTGGGTTATTCATCACTCCAATTGGGATGAGTAAAGTATTGGTCGAAACATTAAGCAGTTTACAAGTCGGTTTATTGGTTGCCATCTTTGTAATCTTCTTAATGTTGGCCGCTAATTTTCAGTCGTTCAAAGTTTCGCTGGTAATTCTAACCACAGTTCCTGCAGTAGTTTTAGGAGCCTTATTAATGCTGACAATTACAGGTTCGACGTTAAATTTACAATCGTATATGGGAATCATCATGTCCGTTGGAGTTTCGATCGCGAATGCCGTATTACTGGTTACGAATGCAGAACAGCTTCGAAAACGAAACGGAAATGCCTTAGAATCGGCACGTGAAGCTGCGGCGTTACGTCTTCGTCCAATTATCATGACCTCTGTTGCAATGATTGCCGGAATGTTGCCAATGGCAATTGGTCATGGCGAAGGTGGTGATCAGGTTTCTCCGTTAGGAAGAGCCGTAATTGGCGGATTATTATTTTCGACTTTTGCCGTATTGCTGATCCTGCCACTTATCTTTGCGTGGGCACAAGAAAAAACAACAATACAATCTGTTTCTTTAGATCCTGAAGACGAAGAAAGCATCCATTATATCTCATCATTAAATCCGAAAAATGAAAAATAAAATTATACAATCGACCGCATTATTCTTTTTTGCCGTGTTTTTTCTAACGAGTTGTAATTCTAAGAAAGAAGAAATTCCAGTTGCAGAATTGGAACCTAAAACAGAAACGTTTTTATTAGAGAAAGAAAAATTATCTACAGAGTTGCGTTTGCCAGCCGAATTAACCGGTTTTCAACAAGTAGACTTATACGCTAAAGTAAGTAGTTTTGTAAAATTGCTGAAAGTAGATATTGGTACCAAAGTAAAAAAAGGACAACTTTTGATTGTTCTTGAAGCTCCGGAAATCAGCTCACAATTGGCTGCCGCCGAATCAAGATTAAAATCGATGGAAGCTATTTATGCAACCAGCAAAAGCACCTACAACCGTTTGTATGAAACGAGCAAAGTTGAAGGAACGATTTCTAAAAATGATTTAGAAATGGCAAACGGAAAGAAAAACTCTGATTACGCACAATATCAGGCAGCAGTTGCAGCACATAAAGAAGTCTCGATTATAAGAGGTTATCTTGAAATTCGTGCTCCTTTTGACGGAGTTGTAGCGGCAAGAAACGTCAATTTAGGAACATTTGTTGGTCCGGCAGGAAAAGGTTCAGATTTGCCTTTATTGACGATTCAGCAACAAGATAAATTGCGTTTGGCGGTTTCTGTTCCAGAATTGTATACCGGATATTTACACAATGGCGATGAAATGAGTTTTAATGTAAAATCATTGCCGGAAACCTTCAAAGCGACAATTACAAGAATGTCCGGAGCATTAGATCTAAAACTTCGTTCTGAGCGTGTAGAAATGGACGTTCACAACACAAAAGAAAACCTATTGCCAGGAATGGTTGCCGAAGTTCTGTTACCGCTTAACGCGAAAGACAGTACGTTTGTAATTCCAAAATCGGCATTGGTAAGTTCAGCCGAAGGTATGTTTGTGATCAAAGTAGTAAACCACAAAGCAACGCGAGTTGACGTGAAAAAAGGAAGAGAAATCGATGATAAAATTGAAATCTTCGGCGACTTAAACCCAAAAGATAAACTGGTGAAAATTGCCAGCGAAGAAACTAAAGAAGGCGATATCATAAACGAATAACCTGCGTTTAGCTTTCTATAGTAGTTCACCAAAAACTGTACGCTTAATGCGGCATTCAAAAATTAGAAATGATTCGAGAATGTAAATCAAATTTTCCTTTAGGACGATACCTGATAAGTATCGTCCTTTTTTGTTTTTGCACTTTCCTACAAGGTTTTTTTCAACCTTGTAGGTATAAATAATCTACAAAGAATTTCTCGTAATCCCGACAGTTATCGGGAGCAATGTCATAAAGTTTTTATTCTTATTTTTTGTCATTTCGAGGAACGAGAAATCTCCATAAGAAGCTCGCCAAAGACTAGAATCTTGTATTTAAAAATATTTAGTTCTTTTAAGACAACAAGATCTCACAAAACTTCTCAATACAAAACACCTTCTTCTTTTATTTATCAAATTAAATTATGTCTTATTCTGTTATTTATAAATCTTGTTAAGGTTATATAAATTACAATTTTGACTTTGCTTTACTTCTACATCAAACAACTAACTATAGGGAAGACCAAATAGATTTAGCGACTGTAGAAATAGAAAAAGAAAAAACAACCCTTATGTATAACATTTATAAAACCTCACTATAATGGCAAAACCGGATAATACTTTACTAAGAAAGCAAAGAGAAGAAAAACAAGAAGCTAAAAATGGTTTAAAATTTGTTATTGACGGCGCCAAAATTAGATGCAATTCATGCACCATTCCTGAAGGTGACTTAAAGGCAAATTATGATACGCCAAGTATACAAGACAAACGTGTTGTTACAGTGGTTGAGAATGACATGACGAGTTTGATATTTAAAGGCAATTGCAAAAAAAGCTTTTTAAGTTCCAGCCCTTGTGCATCAGTAATGAAACTTGGTGAGTGGAAAAATCCAGGAACGGTATATTTTCAGGATGAGTTGGCAGTACTTTTAAGAAGTACCATAAAATGCGAATATGGAGGAGTCGATATTACAATTTGGGATTGCGGACAACGAAACGAAATTACAAATCTTAATACTTTGGGCGCACCTATACCTAATATAGATCGTATTATAAATGTAAACGGACATTTTTATAATAAAGATGGTACTTTTGAAGGTAAGATAAACGAATCTGATTACGAAGGAAGTGTAAATGATGTTTATGTTTGTAATGGGAAATCTACACAAAAAGATAAAAATGGAAATGAACTTTTGACTTATAATAATATCGAATCATTAAAAATAAAAAATGATGTCTTTTTACGAATAGCGAGTTTAGCTTATTCAGAATCAGGATTTTCATTAGATGTAATAAAATCTATTCCTTTTATAGTTATAAATCACCATAAACAACTAATTAATTCCAAAGTAACCAAATATAAAAGTAATTGGTTTCTAAATGATACTATAATAAAGATGAGAAACAAATGGAATGACGAAACATATGCTCATACATTTCATTATGGTGCCCAAGGAAATCCAGCATTTCGAAAATTTTTGAATATCGATTTAAATGAAAGTATTGATTTTGAAAAAAATGCTAAAGGAAGAAATGAAAATGTAAAAATGAAAACAGCTATTGAATACACAATAAAAGGAACTCAATATTTTAATAATGAATATATTGATTTTGATTACTCAGGTGGAGGAATTGGTTGGCAAGGTGCTGATATCTGTACTAATACAAATTGGCAAAAATGGTTATACATACATTCTGATCATAAAAAAAATGCATTTAAAAATTGGTCTAATTCTAGTATTTTAGAAGAATCAATATTTGAATCTGTATCAGTTTTTAAAGGAGATTTTGGAACAACAATTATTTATAAATCAACTATTTTTAGTTTTAAAAATAGCACAACAGGTAATCTATGAAAATTAAAATCTTCTTTTTCTGCTTAATGTTTGGTTTTGCAAATGGACAAAATCAAAACTCTCAATATATTCAAAAAAATATTGAATCTTGTCGTATAGCGATTAATGATTCAGTAAGCTTATACAAAATTCATGAAAATATATATGATAATATTGTCGACATTGTTATTAAAACTGAAAATATAATTACTAAAGAATGTCCAGATGAAACTATAGGTAAGGAACTTCTAAATAAAATTAATACCCCTCAAAATCCTTTAATTGAAATAAATAAATTTCCGATAGAAGGTATTAGCATAATAAATTTTAAAAATTTAATTCCCAATAAGATTTGCGCGATAAAAAAAGCAAAATATACTATCTTAATGATTGAATTATATAGTTTTTCGTATTCAACAGTAGGTAGTGCTTATATTGATCTTTGTTTTAAAATCGATAGAAATGGGAAAGTTATTGAAAACAAAATGGTAGAATCAAAATCATCAATAAAAATAAATAAACTCAAGAAAGTATTCTGAGCGACAAAGCTTGTGAAGATGGATCTAAAAAGTTCCTGCTTTCCGAAGTCTCTCGAAAATTAAAATATTATTAAAAGTTATGCGCTGAGCGAAGTCCCCCGACTTCGTACACACTGTTTAATCCATCCCAATTTATCCAAGCATCTTTTATATTTCTTTATTTGCTTATTGGAACGGGTACGAAGTCGGGAGACTTCGCACAGCAAGGTTACTTCTGAAAACACTAAATGGCAAATAAACAAAAAACCTCGATTTTAGAAAAATCGAGGTTTTTTGTTTATAAAATGATTCAAAGATTTTATTCCTTATCCAAATACGGATTTAAAATTTCGGCTAGTTCATTCAACCAATAAAAGCTGTTTTCTATGTTGTCTATTTCGTTTTTAAGGGTTTCATTTTTTCTCATTACTTCTAAAGCAAGTAAATAATTTAATTGCCTTATGGTCTTGGCCATCGTTTCTGGATCAATTGTATGGTTGAAAAAATTCATAAGCCTTGTTTCGGCTTCTTTTGAAAGGGTGTTTGTACTCATAATGTGAAGATTTAAGAATAAAAACCCTCATGCGTTAGCAGTCTTACGCTTCTTCACGGCGTCAAAGCCCTTTCGGAACTTTACTACATAGCACAAGGGCAATTTTATTTTGTTCTTAATGTGAAGATTTAAGAACGGCAAATATAGGAAAATCTCTTACAACCAATAGGACATTCTCTATCAATGAAAATAAAATCTTCTTATGAAACTGATTGCCCTAGCCCTGATGGGAGGGAAAATCCTTTTTCTTGCTTCTTTAGCAAGAAAAAGATTTGGAAGGACAGCAGGAAATAGCTTCAAATTAAAATTCCAATTAATAAACTCTAAATTCCAATTTTTGCTTGTTTATTAATGTTGCAGTTTCGGTTTTATAAGTATTCTCCCTCCCGAAGATTCGGGATCGGGATCGCTCAAGGTGACAATTTAGTTCATATAAAACACTGTTAGTTAATGACTTTAATAAATTGTTTTAAAAAATAATTGTTAAAAAAATTGCGAAACCAAATAGTTGCACGTATATTTGCAACCGATTGGCTTCGTAATTAAAACTAAAGTATTATGAGACGAGACATTTTTCAGGCAATAGCCGACCCAACTAGGCGGTCTATTATTACCTTAATTGCAATGCAGGCAATGACTCCAAATGCCATTGCGGAGAACTTTAATACTACCCGACAATCTGTTTCTAAACACCTTCGGGTACTTGTAGAATGCGACCTGATAAAACAGGAACAACAAGGCAGAGAAATTTACTATTCACTTGAAATTGAAAAAATGAAAGAAATCGACAAATGGATTACTCAATTCAGAGAAATTTGGGAAACCAAATTTAATCAGCTTGACAAACTATTACTAACACTTAAAGAACAGAAAAAATGAAAAACGATTTGCAATTTGATTTTACCGTTGACAAAGCCACAAAAACGGTATTTATAAACAGAGAATTTGATGCAGAACTTCCGCTGGTTTGGGATGCTTTTACTAAAGCGGAACTTCTTGACCAATGGGTTGCACCAAAACCATGGACATCCAGAACAAAACACATGAATTTTGAAGTTGGCGGGCGACGATTCTACGCGATGGTAAGTCCCGAAGGACAGGAGCGTTGGGCTGTTCAGGAATATACTTCGATTACGCCAAAAACCAATTTTAAAATGTTCAATACTTTTGCAGACGAAAATGAAAATCGTGAATTGCCCGGTTCTGATTGGGATTATACTTTTAGCAGACAAAACGGTATAACTGAAGTGAATATTACTATTGTAAATGAATCACTGGAACGTTTGGAAAGATTAATTGAAATGGGCTTTACAGAAGGCTTTAAAATGAGTATTGATAACTTAGAAAAGCTATTGGAGATTTTGTCTAAAAAATGATTCAACATAAGCAGATGAAATAATCTCGCAATCCCGATAGCTATCGGGATCGCGAGATTATTCTTTTCTTTCTTCAAAAATACTTCATAAATCTCTGTGTCAACTTAGAGTAACTTTGTGAAATAAATCTTATTTTTGAATATAAATTTTCAAACAAATGATCGATATAAAAACATTTGACCAGGCAACAGATTTAGAAAATCCGAGACGTGTATTAAAATACATTTTAGTTTTTTGTACTTCGGGCTCAACTACTATTTCTGTAGATGAAAATGAATTTGTACTGACTGAAAACTCTGTTATTACAATCACTTCGGGTCAAATTCATTATTTCCGGAACATACAAAATGCAAGTGGATTTATTTTGGAATTTACTTATGATTTCTTTTGTAAAGATGATACTGATATGGAATTGATTTTCCATAATGGTTTGTTTTGTCATTTTGCAATGAACGAAATGATTTCGGTTGATAATCCTAAAGTTATTGTTCGGGAATTAGAAGAAATCAAAAAGGAACTAATCGAAACACCCTACCAATATCAGATTTCAATTCACAGCCGAATCGAATTAATTTTAATCGAAATCAACCGTACTAAAATTAATCGCGGTGACGAAATCTATAAACCTGACGCTGTATTTCTTCATTTTCTGGAAGCGGTTTTGAAAAACTTCGAAAAAAACCTATCCGTAAACGAAATAGCCAATTTGATTGGTTCTACCGAATCTAAATTGAATGAACTTTCAAAACTACATACTAATAAAACAGCTCAAAATGTAATGTTCGGATTGATTATTTCTGAAGCCAAACGTCTTTTTACTTATGAAAAATTATCAGTAAAAGAAGTCGCTTATGCTTTAGGCTTTAATGATCCTTTTTATTTTTCTAATTTCTTCAAGAAACACACCAATATTTCTCCAAAATCTTATAAAGAAAAACTAGTTCTTTCTTAATTACATGTTTTTTCCAAGATTCTCTATTCTTTAGCAAGCATACTTGTAACATCTTTGTATCAGAAATAATTACTAATAAAACTAGTATATGAAAAGATATCAGGATTACGCAATTTTGCTTTTGCGAATTGCTTTGGCAACAGGATTTTTATCAGCCGTTTCAAGTCGGTTAGGATTTTGGGGAGTCAATTCTTCAGGCTGGAAAAACTTTTTAATCTACACGGGACAAGTAAATTCATTTGCTCCAAAAAACCTTATTCCCACAATCGCAGTCCTGGCAACTATTGCCGAATCGCTTTTGGCATTACTCCTACTCACTGGCTATCAAACAAGACTGGCTTCAATTGCGGCCGCAATTTTGACTTTTGTGTTTGCACTTTCCATGACATATTCTTTTGGAGTAAAAGATCCGTTAGATTATTCGGTATTTGTATTTTCTATGGCAGCTTTTCTTTTATCAACTACAGAGAATTACAAATGGAGTTTAGATGAAATCATTACGAAAAATAAAACAATTTAAAAATCAATAAAAATGGAAAGACAAATCACAAAAAGCAGCGAAATAGATTGGAATCTTCTTGTTGAAGAAGGCGTAAAAACTGAAGGTATTTATTCTAAAATTTTGTTCTTTGACAAAGAGGCAAACAGACCTACAAAGTTTTTATTAAAATTTGAACCTGGGGCATCATATCCAAATCACATTCATCCGGCAGGCGAAGAAATTTATGTTCTGGAAGGTGAAGTTCGCTCCGGAAAAGATGAACTAAAAAAAGGTGATTATTTGTATATGCCACCAGGAAGTTCACATTCAGTATTTTCAAAAACGGGTTGTACTTTATTATTTACAGTTCCTGAAGAAGTAGTTATTTTGAAATAATACTTCTATTTAAATACAAATAATCAGCCTTTGGGACATATGTTCTGAAGGCTGATTATTTGTATAGATTTGATTTTGTATGTGATATTTATTATTTGTTACTCTTGTTTCTATTTAACCTTATTTTATTACAATTAAAACTTTTAAGGGTAAATTAACTAAAACGCACTGTCTTATATTTACAATCCCACAACCCAAATCTAAAATATTTATTATGCAAACCATACAAAAAATTAAAGAATTGCTATCCAAAAAATTTAATTCTAATATTACTATTTTAGGTAAATATCAAAGCTGTAACTATACTTCTATTCTGGATATAAATAATGGAACTATATTTATTGTA
>NZ_OY730252.1 GCF_963422545.1 uncultured Flavobacterium sp. | reverse complement strand
ACAACGGTTTAGAAGCTTTAAAACTTATTGAAAATGAAATTCCTGATCTCATTATCAGTGATGTTATGATGCCTTTTATGGATGGAATTGAGTTTTGCAAAATAATCAAGAATGATCTCAAAACCTGTTATATTCCGGTTATCATGCTAACTGCAAAAGATTCTGTTCTACATCGAATTGAAGGAATAGAGAGTGGTGCAAATTCCTATATCGCAAAGCCATTTTATCCGGATCATTTACTGATAAGAGTTCAAAAACTTCTTGAAGAAAAAGAGTTAATATCAAAGCATTTTACGCAAGATACTCCTATCGAAAATCTGGCTGCCCTGCCCATAAATAATGACGAAAAAGACTTCATCAAAAAAGTAATAGAACTAATTCGCCGTAATATCGATAATGAAAATCTTCAAAGTTTATATATCGAAAAAGAATTAGGCATCAGCAATTCGCAATTGTATAGAAAAATTAAACAAATTTTTGGTTTTACACCGGGGGACTTGATTCGAACCATCAGATTAAAATATGCTGCTGAATTATTGCGAAAGAATGTTTTAACGGTATCTGAAGTTTGCTATAGTTCCGGCTTTAATAATCGTTCTTATTTTTACCGCGAGTTTAAAAAACTATATAATACTACCCCAAAAAATTATCAGCTCAAGTACAAAACCAAGAGCTAAAACAATTACAACATACTAAATACCAACACAATAAATACTAGTGTACACTTTTGAAGAAATAGTGTACACTGTTTCTTGTATGCACCAGCTAATTTTATAAACGATAATTAATTCAATCGTTATCGTAAAAACTTTAAAAAATATCTAACCCTTTTTGACCATGAAAAAAAACAATCAAACCAGTAAACCAATTAACACTTCCTTATCATGATGAAAAAATATATCTATAAGTTATTCCTATTTGGAATAATTATGCTGGGAAGCATTATGAATGCTCAGACCATAAAAGGTGTAGTTTCAGATATTGATGGGCCAATGCCGCAAGTCAATATCAATGTAAAAGGAACTTCAAACTATGCCACAACCGATCTTGATGGTAATTATACCATTACAAATGCAGGTTCTAACGCTGTTCTGGTTTTTAGCTATGTAGGTTACCAGACCCAAGAAGTAGCTGTATCTGGCAGAAAAGAAATAAATATTACACTGACAGCAGATTCAAATGCCTTGAATGAAGTTGTTATTGTAGGATATACAAGTGAAAAAAAATCGGCCATAACAGGTGCTGTCGCAACTGTAGATATGGGCGAATTAGCAAAAACAAAAGTATCCGATGTTGGGCAGGCGCTGCAAGGGCAAGTTGCCGGTGTTTCGGTTTCGGCCAATACTGGTGCACCTGGTGACGGACTTAAAATACGTATTAGAGGTGAAGGCACACTTGGTAACAACGAAGTACTTTATGTTGTAGATGGTGTGGCTACCCGCGATATTTCGTTCCTGAACATGTCTGACGTAAAATCGATGACCGTATTAAAAGATGCTGCTGCAACTGCCATATATGGATCCAGATCTTCAGGTGGGGTTGTCATTCTTACTACCAAAAGCGGTGCAAAAGGAAAAGCAAATATTGATGTAGAATATTATAGTGGAACTAGTTATGCCACTAACCTTCCGAAAATGTTAAATGCAGATCAGTATTTGAGTGTAATGGACCAGGCTTGGCATAATTCTAACAATAATCCTGCAAATGCAATAAGCCCTTATCAAACCGATAGAACTAACGGACAGGTTAATGGTATTCCTTTATCAAACACAAACTGGCTAAATGAGTTATTTGGTGCAGGAAGAACAAACAATTTCCAGATTTCTGCTAGCGGAGGTACTGATAAAACACAATATTTAATTTCCGGTGGTTATTTTGGACAAAATGGTATTGTCGTGGGCGATAAAGATACTTACAGACGTATCAATTTTAGAGCAAATATCAATACCGAAATTACAGAACGTCTTAAAGTGGGTACAAACTTCCAAATTACAAGTACCAAGCAAGATAAAATGTCTTCTAGCGGAGATTCTCCCGGAGTAATCAGACATGCTTTATTGCGTCCCTCTGTTTTAGGAGTTTATAAAGATGTAAACGATCCAACGTACAAACAAAATGATCCTTATACTGATTTGCCTTTCTATTTAAATAACAATCCTAATGGCGGATGGAGCCGTAATTATGAGCTAACGTCTAATCCTATTGCAATTGTGAATTATACAGATGATGTACGATCTGCATTTAAAACCTTTGGAAATGTATATGCCGAATATGCTTTTCTTGCAGATAAATCATTAAAATTCAGAAGTAATTTTGGTGCTGAAATCACTTTTGATCACAACAAAGCCTTTGGAGAAAATTATGGAGATGATAATGACAATGACCCAAATGAGTTATATCCCGGTCAAGGCAGACAAAACCGACCTTCAAGCTTAAACGAAAACAGAGGCGAAGCAACAACTTTTACCTTTACCAATACTTTAAACTATACTAAAACCCTTGCAGAGAAACACAGCATCAATGCACTATTAGGTGAAGAAACTGTTGGTTACGATCAATCTGCAGTAGGCGGAAGCAGAACAAATTATAATAATACAACTGATCCTTTCCGTTATCTTGATTACGGAAGTGATACTAATAAAAACAGTTCAGGTTCTGCACAAAGCTGGAATCTTATCTCCTTTTTTGCCTCTGCAAATTATGGATACAACAATAAATATTTTGCCTCAGGTACAATAAGAGCCGATGGTTCTTCTCGTTTTGGACCTAATAACAAATGGGGTTATTTTCCTTCCGTTTCCGGAGGCTGGGTAATGTCTAAAGAAAAATTCATGGAAAATGAAAAATGGATTTCTAACCTAAAATGGAGAGCCAGCTGGGGACAATCCGGTAATCAGGAAATCCCTAATAATGCCTATGAAACTCTTGTTACCGAAACTGGCGGAATCATAAATGTGGTTCGTTACGGTAATCCTGACCTAAAATGGGAAACGACTACGCAAACCAACTTTGGTCTTGATTTAGGTGTATTAGAAAATAAACTGACTTTTTCTGTCGATTATTTTAATAAAACAACCAATGATATTTTACTAGCCGTAGGACTGCCGTCTGCAACAGTTGGTCAAATCAACAAAACCTATGTTAATGCCGGTATTGTAACCAATAAAGGCTTTGAATTTGGAGCTAACTTTCAAAACAACGACCACGAATTTAAATACGGTATCAACGGGAACATTGCTACGTTAAAAAACAATGTTGAACAGCTGCAGCAATATGTTTCAGAAATTAATGATGATAAAACGCATACCAAAACTGTAGTTGGACAACCAATTAGTTCTTATTATGGATTAAAATTTGATGGTATTTATCAAAATCAGGCAGAAATAAATGCTGCTCTATATTCTAATTCAAACGGCGCAAAACCCGGAGATATTAAGTTTAAAGACTTAAATGGAGACGGACAAATTAATGCCAATGACAGAACATTTATAGGAAGTTCAATTCCGAAAATAACATACGGATTTTCATTTAATGCTGAATATAAAAGATTTGACATGTCGTTTCTTTTCCAAGGAGTTTCGGGTGTAGATCGTTACAATGATTTAAAACAGATATTAGATTACGACAGCCGTCCTTTCAATTCTACCACTTCAGTATTAAACGCATGGAATGGCGAAGGCACAAGCAACACAATTCCTCGTAACACATTGAATGATAACGGAGGAAGTCAGGTTTCAAGTGTTTTTGTAGAAGATGCTTCTTATTTGCGATTAAAAAATCTTGAAATTGGATATGCGTTCGACCCTAAAATAATTGGCGATACGTATTTAAGAATGTATGTATCGGGACAAAACTTATTGACTTTTACGAAATACACTGGTTTAGATCCGGAATCGACTTCTTTTATAGATCAGGGTACTTATCCTCAATCTACTACAATACTAATAGGTTTAAAATTTAAAATTTAATAAACGAACCATGAAATATAAATATATAACAGCGATACTGATTGCGCTGGCCTTAACAAGCTGCCAGGATGAACTTACTACTGAACCTGTAGGGGCATTAACTTTGGAACAAGCCAATTCTAAACCAACATTAACCTCTGTAGAAAGTTCTGTAACTTCTTCTTACGATATGTTATCCAACAGATTAAATCAGTTGGCAAATTGGGATTGGAATGGAGGTTTAGTATTTCAAAATGATATTATAATAGATGATATCGCATCTGATGATATGGAAAAAAAATGGTCTCCGGATGGCGATCAATCCTGGATGGATGAAATCAATAATTTTACTTTTACTTCGACAAATGGCGGTCCAAACGGATTATGGAAATACGATTATGAAGGTATCAAAAGAACCAACATTGCATTGAATTTTCTATTAAATCCAGATATTGAATCAATTACCGGAATTACTACCCAAAGAAAAAACCAATTACTGGGTGAAGCTTATTTTCTACGCTCATACTATTACTTTTCATTAGTAACCAATTTTGGCGATGTGCCTTTGATTCTGGCTCCCATAAAAACATATCAGGAAGCTTTTGATAAAGCCGTAAGAGCTCCAAAAGAAACTGTATGGAGTCAGATTAAAACCGATTTAGAAACAGCAAAAACACTTTTACCAAACTCAAAATACTCCTCAAGTACAGAAAAATGGAGAGTTTCTAAAGGAGCAGTTATTGCTCTTCTGGCTAAAACGGCGTTATACAATAAAGATTGGGCGAGTGTAACTACTTTAGTATCAGAATTAGAAACGACAGGATTTTATAGTCTTGATGCCAATTATTTTGATAACTTTAATATGAATACGGAATATACAGACAATGAAGTGATTTTCTCTTACAACCACGTTAGACAAGCTGATCCAAGAAAAGGAAACGGAATTTGTGCACCTCTTGGATGGGGATTTTTTGCTCCAAGCGCCGATTTCTTAGCTTCGTTTGAACCTAATGATCCTAGAAAATCATATACCGTAAATGCTCCTGAACAATGGGTTAATAAACTTTTAGGAACTACAAATGGCGGGAACAAAGGCGATGATGACGCTCCAAACAATAAAGTTCTGATTCGCTATGCTGATGTTTTACTTTGGAAAGCAGAAGCACTTAATGAAACAGGTAATTATTCAGGCGCTATTGACATTATAAACAAAATTAGAACAAGAGCAAGAAATACAGTAACAACCGTTACCGTTAGAGTTATAGACCCTAATTCTACAACTAATCCACCGGAAACGATGGCAGTTACTACAGTTGGCCCTCCACCGCCAGCAGGAACATTACCAGACAGACCAAATTCTGGAGATAAAGCTGTTGTAAAAGCTTGGTTGATTTCTGAAAGAAGAGCAGAACTTGGTTTTGAAAATCAAAGAATGCCCGATTTAAAAAGATGGGGAATTGCTAAAGAAGTAATGACTGCTCACGGAAAAAATTTCTTAGACAAACATATGCTGTATCCAATTCCGCAATCAGAAGTAGATGCCTCAGCAGGACTTTTAACTCAAAATCCTGGATATTAATATTTAAATATGATACCTAACAGGTTTTAAAAACCTGTTAGGTATTCAATAATACAGAACTAAAAAAGATGAAAGATATAGCGAAACGTTTTGCAGACAACCCATTATTATCACCTGCGGACATCCCTGCAAGCAGAGAAGGATTAGAAATTACATGCTTATTAAATCCGGGAGTATTTCAATATGAGAATAAAACCTGGCTAGTAGTGCGCGTTGCCGAAAGACCTAAACAAAAGGATAATATCATTTCTTTTCCCATATTGACTGAAACAGGCTCTATTCAAATTATTGAAATAGCAAAAGATGATCCCGAATTAATAGCAACTGATGCCAGAGTAATCAATTACAAAGGAGTAGATTATCTGACGACATTATCTCATTTACGCTTATTATGCAGCGAAGACGGACATAATTTTTATGAACCTGAAAATTATCCGTCACTTGTTGGAGAAGGTGTATTAGAAACTTTTGGTATAGAAGACTGCCGTGTTGCTTTAATCGAGGGAACGTATTACCTAACCTTTACTTCAGTATCAGATAATGGTGTTGGTGTTGGTTTGCGTACTACAACCGATTGGAAAAACTTCACAAAACACGGTATGATATTACCCGCGCATAATAAAGACTGCGCCATTTTTGAAGAAAAAATAAACGGATTATTTTACGCTTTACACCGCCCGAGCAGTGTCGATATTGGCGGTAATTATATTTGGATCGCCTCGTCTCCTGATGGTATTCATTGGGGAAATCATCACTGTATCATAAAAACAAGAAAAGGACTTTGGGACAGTAAAAGAGTTGGTGCCGGAGCTGCTCCAATAAAAACAGATAAAGGATGGCTGGAAATTTATCACGGCGCTAATGAAAATCATCAATATTGTCTGGGTGCTTTTTTAATGGATTTAAATGATCCTTCAAAAGTAATTGCAAGAACCGTAGAACCCATTATGGTTCCTACTACAGAATACGAATTAAGCGGTTTTTTTGGAAATGTCGTATTCACCAACGGTCATATTTTAGAACCTGATGGAGATACACTTACCATTTATTATGGTGCATCTGATGAATTTGTTTGTGGTGCTCAATTTTCGATTAAAGAGATTCTTTTACTTTTAAAAAATAACTAATGTTTAAAAAACTTATATCAGAAATTGATCATTTTAAAAGCCAGACCCATAATTTTCGCATACTAATTTTTACCAACTTGGTTTACGCATTGGTATTACCTGTAATTGATATTTTTGTTGCTGCTTATATTATGCGAAACTCAAATGACACTTCTAAAGTTGTTATTTACCAATTGGCAATTTATACTGGGATTCCGCTTACCTTTTTATTAAATGGTTTCTTGTTGAAGTACTTCAATATCCGAAAATTATATTCAATCGGAATGATGCTTAGTGGCGTTTCTATGATTATTATGATGTCATTAAGAACATTAGATTTAACCGGAATTGGTATTGCTGGTATCACAATGGGACTTTCGTTTGGTTTGTATTGGTCTAATAGAGATTACCTTGCTTTATCTATAACAAATGATAATAACCGAAATTATTATTATGGTTTAGAGACTTTTATATACACTATAATTGCCATTGCAATTCCTGCAACAATTGGATGGTTTATTCAATCTAAAACAGGCGAAGATCAAAAACACCAAGCTTACGAAATAATTACCGGAATTGTTTTTCTGATTACAATTGCAGCCTCAATAGTTTGTTATCGAGGAAAATTTGAAAATCCTGCTCAAAAACAGTATATCTTTTTCAAATTTCATCCTTTATGGTACAAACTATTATCTCTGGCAACATTTAAAGGTTTAGCACAAGGATTTTTGGTTACAGCTCCCGCAATGCTTATTTTCAAAATATTAGGCGAAGAAGGTGATTTAGGAAACGCACAATCAATTGGTGCGGTTTTGGCAGCAATCATTATCTATTTTATAGGGCGTTTTTCCAAACCTTCAGACAGAATCAAAATCTTTTCAGTTGGATTGATTTTATTTGCTATTGGAGCTTGTATTAACGGTTTATTATTTGATAAAACCGGAGTAATAATCTTTTTATTACTATTACTTATCGCAAAACCTTTGATGGATTTGGCCTACTTCCCTATTCAGTTAAAAGTAATTGATATAGTATCTAAAATAGAAAAAAGAGGTGAATTTGCTTATATCTTAAATCATGAAGCTGGTTTGTACATTGGCAGGCTTTTAGGGGCAGGAACATTCCTAACCTTATATTATGCAGTTTCCGAAGATTTTGCTTTGAGATATGCCATCGGAATCATCGCTTTACTGCAATTATGTTCGATTTTTATCAGTAAAAAAATCATCAAACAAGGATTAGAACTTTCTCCAGAAGAAGAAACAGATTCTAAAGTATTAGAAGCAACAGCAGTAAATCTGCTTTAAAAATAATGAAATGAATACATTTATAAAAATTACAACTTCGTGCCTTTTAGTTTTAAGTCTGACTGCATCAGCACAAATAAAACAACAAAAAATACCTCGTGTAGCACAAATGCCTGATTTACCACAGCCATTAAAAATCATCAACTATAAAAAACTGGCTTTAGATTTTGATAAAACAGTTTATGATTTTAATGCAAAAGGTAAATTTTGGCCAATGGTCTGGATGGATGACAGCAAGAAAAATTACCCGCAGACAGTTGTTGGATTATATACTGCTGTAGCAGATGTACGACAAGGACCAAATCACAATAAAGGAATGTTTCATGAAGCCCTGGCAACAATGGGCGCTACATTAGGAGCTACATTAGTAGGTATAGATAAAAACAACTCACAAAACCTGAACTACGTTGCGATGTTGAAAAACTATTTCAACAAAGAAACCAATTGGAATATTATGATGAATAATACCTGCCCCGAAGTTGCTTTACTGGGCGGAGGTTATGGTCGTGATTGGTGGTATGATGTATATCCAAATCTTCTGTTTTATGCCATTTATGATAAATATCCTAACGAACCCGGTTTTACAGAAATAGCCAGAAGTATTGCTGACAAATTTTATGAGGCCGATGTAATTTTAAACGGCAACTACGAATACTCTTATTTTGATTACAACAAAATGACGCCTATGACAAACCAAATCTGCGCCCAACCAGATGCTGCCGCCGGACATGCATGGGTATTGTATATGGCGTATAAAAAATTTGGCGATGCCAAATACTTAAAAGGAGCCCGAAGTGCATTAGCAGCATTAGAATCGCAATCTAAAAACCCTACTTATGAAGTATTAATGCCTTTTGGAGCTTATTTAGCAGCAAGAATTAATGCCGAAGAAGGCACAAAATACGATACAAACAAAATGCTGGACTGGACTTTTGACGGAACACCAATTTGTCGTGAAGGTTGGGGTTCATTAGTAGGAAACTGGAACGGTATTGATATTTCGGGCGTTTTTGGAAGTACAGTAGATCACGGCGGATATGGCTTTTTAATGAATACTTATGACGCTGCCTGGCCACTTATACCAATGGTAAGATACGATCAATCGTATGCAGCAGCAATAGGAAAATGGATGTTGAACGCAACCAATGCTTCTCGTTTTTTCTATCCGCAATATATGCCTGATGAACATGAAACAATACCGGAACTTGCCCAAGTTTCAAAAGGTGTTATTGGTTACGAAGGCATCATACGTCAATCCAGTTATAAAGAATATGAAAACCTAAAAGGTCCCGTGGCACAAGGCGACGGTCCGCTTTGGGTACCAGGCGAAAACCCAAAGGAATCTCAATTTAGTGTTTACGGCAGTGGCCACGTTGGTATTTTTGGAAGTATTATCCGCGAAACCAATGTTACAGGAATATTACAATTAAATTTATTAGCAACCGATTTTTATAGCGATAAGGCCTGTCCTTCTTATCTATATTACAATCCATATTCAGTAAGTAAAACAGTAACCATAAAAGTTGAAAAAGGTGCAAAAGTAGATTTGTATAATACCGTTTCAGGAAGTTTTGTAGCCAGAAATGTTTCTTCATCAGCTAAAATAAAAATGGATCCATTAAGTGCTGCTGTAATTGTACAAGTTCCTTCTGGTGGAAAAGTAAGCTATGAAGGCTCAAAAATGCTAGTTAATGGTATTGTTGTCGATTATAAATGGCAAGACAAAAAATAAGAGCTGTTTTCAATCTAGTTTGTTATCCCAATTTCTATGATGAAAACTATTTTTTGTTCTTTTCAACGGATTAATCCCGAAGTCTCGGGACGTTGCTGTAAAATATACCATTCCTACGGAATTTCATAAGAAGTTCCGTAGGAACAAAACATATTGTAGGGATGGATTTTAATCCATCCTTCGCAATTATAATCGACAATAATGCTATGAAATCTACATTGAATTATATCATCTTTTTTCTCTTGATATTAAACACAAACATCAGTATAGCTCAAAAAACAGTTGACCAAAAATGGTGGAAAGAAAGTATTTTTTATCAAATCTATATGCCGAGTTACGCCGATAGTAACGGAGATGGATTTGGCGATTTTAAAGGAATGACTCAAAAATTAGATTATCTAAAAGAATTAGGTATAAAGGGCATTTGGTTAACACCTTTTCTTACTTCGCCAAAAGTTGATAACGGTTATGATATTGCCAATTATTATGAAGTAGACCCAACGTATGGTACTAAAGCTGATTTTGATATTTTTTTGAATGAAGCCCATAAAAGAGGAATAAAAATAATCATCGATATGGTTTTAAATCATACTTCTACAGACTGTAAATGGTTTCAGGAATCGAGAAAATCAAAAGACAATCCGTATAGGGATTATTATATCTGGAAAGATGAACCGAATAATTGGGAATCTTTTTTTGGAGGCACAGCATGGGAAAAAGATACTGCCACCAACCAATACTACTATCATAAGTTTGATAAAAGAATGGCCGATCTTAATTGGTCAAATCCAAAAGTAGTGGCTGAGGTTCAGAATATACTCCGTTTTTGGCTTGATGCTGGTGTAGATGGTTTCCGGTTAGATGTAATAAACTTTCTGACCACTAACGGTATTACTAAAGATAATCCAATGAAAAACGGACAGCAGGAACACCTAAACGATATCGACCAGGAAGGCGTAAAAAATGCGATGAAAATTATAAAATCGACAGTAAATGAATACGATAATCGTTTTATTGTGGGAGAAATTGGGAGCGATAAAATCGAGGTTTTAAAACAATACCAATCGCAGGATTTATTAGATGTTGTTTTTAATTTCAATTTTGGAAGTATTAAAGAGTTTTCGACTCAGCATATTTTTGACGAATTGCAAAGCATGGAGAAAAATATGAGCAATTATCCCACTTTATTTTTTGGAAGCCATGATATGCCCAGAATGATCGACAGATTAGCAGACGGAAATACAGACAAAGCCACAGCTCTTGCCGCTTTGATACTTACAGCAAAAGGAGTTCCATTTATTTATTTATTATGGCGAAGAAATTGGTATGTATAATATTATCGCCCGAAACATAAACGAAATGGTCGATATACAAGGTAAAACTCATTATCAATTAGCAATAGCTAAAGGCAAAAACGACAAAGAAGCACTTCTTGAAGGAAACGAACACAATCGTGATAAGTCACGAAGCCCGATGCAATGGAACGGAGAAGCATTTGCAGGATTCTCAACAGAAAAAACCTGGATTAAAACCAATCCTGATTATAAAGAAATAAATGTTGCTGCTTTAAAAGCACAAAAAAAATCCATTCTTAACAGCTATAAAAAATTGACAGCTTTAAGAAATAAAGAAAAAGTTTTGCAATATGGCAGCTATGATAATCTGGAACTTCAGGGAGATCAAATTTCATTTACACGATCTTTTGAAAATGAAAAAATTACCGTTATAATTAATTTTGGTATAAAAAAAGTAATATCACTACCACGGAACGCTAACATATTATTAGGTCAAAAAGAGCTAAAACCAAACAGTTTTATTGTTTATAAAAATTAGTTTTTCATGCAAACCCGACAGGTTTTTAAAACCTGTCGGGTTTAATACATTTTAAAACTATTTCAATTCATAAATAAATGATTCTGAAGGTGCTATTTTAATTTTAGCGATTCCTTCTCCATTATTCACAATTAACTTCACAACATTCTTTTGGTATAATTGATCTGTAAGTTGATAATCACCATCTTTTAAATTCCATTTTGAGATAATATCCACAGGGATTTTTAAATCAAAATCACTTGTTTTTTCTGAAGAGAAATTGGCAACTATAATCAATTTTTGATTTTCAGACCAACGAACAAACGAATAAATCAATTCATCATATCCCACATTATTCTGACGATTTACCGATTGAATTTCTTGAAAACTTCCCATCAAAGCCGAACTTTTTATAGAGAAATTTAATAATCGTTTGTAAAAGTCTCGTAATTGCTTTTCAGAATCAGATAATTGTCCACCATCAAATTTTCCTTCATTCATCCATTTTTGATGATTTGGAACTCCGATATAATCAAAAATAGAAGTTCTCGAACGAGTTCCAAAACCTGCATTTTCATTTCCAGCCTCTCCTACTTCCTGTCCAAAATAAACCATTGTTGGCGATGTGCTTAAAGTTGTCGAAACTACCATTAAAGGTTTTCCGCGTTCCGGCGTTCCGGCAAATTCCGGAGAAGCTAAACGCTGTTCATCATGATTGTCTAAAAAATGAAGCATATGATGTTCAATATCAGCCATTCCTTTTTGAATATCAGATAATCCATCCGGAGAAGATTTTCCGCGAATAACATCTTTCAGTTTATCATACGTTTCTACTTTATCATACAAATAATCCATTTTTCCTAAACGGATATAATTTCTGTATTCCTTTGGATTATAAACTTCTGCCAATAAAAAAGCATTTGGATTTTTCATTTTGATAGCAGAATTCATATAGCTCCAAAATTCATACGGAACCATTTCTGCCATATCATAACGGAAACCGTCAACACCTTTTGCTGTCCAGTATAAAGCTATTGATTTAAATTTTTTCCACGAATCCGGAACATCTTTATCCTGCCAAAATGCAAAATGCTCCCGATACGATTTTTGGTCAAAACCAGCCGGAAGTTCAGGAAAATCTTTTGAACCATCAGGACGAACGCCGTAATTTACTTTTACAGTTTCGTACCAGTCGTTTTGATCCGGTTTTACTTTACGCGAACCATTTCCTGTCCATTTTGCAGGATTTTCGTCAAAAACGCCATCAACAAGAGCATTTTTTTCTCCGTTTAACGGAATATCTCCATCAGGAATTTCAAAGTGTACACTTGGAATATAGTAGAAATTATTGTTACGTTTATATTCGGCAGTTACATCATCATCGGCACCAAAATCTCTTACACCTTCGGGATTATTTTTTCCTTCATATTTTCTCGCAATATGATTTGGGACAATATCAATAATTAGTTTTAAACCTGCTTTATGCGTACGAGCAATTAAAGCCTCAAATTCCTCTAATCTGTTTGCCGAATTTACTGCCAAATCAGGATTTACATTATAATAATCTTTTACAGCATATGGTGAACCTGCGCGGCCTTTTACTACTTCAGGATCGTCATTTGAGATTCCGTATGCAGTATAATCATGAACTAAAGCATGATGAGGTACTCCCGTGTACCAAATATAAGTTACACCTAAATCTTTTATTTCGTGAAGCGCTTTATCTGTAAAATCATTGAACTTTCCAACTCCGTTTTCTTCAATTGTTCCCCAAGGTTTATTGGTTTTGTTTTTATTCCCGAATAAACGCGTAAAAACTTGGTATACAACAATTTTATGATCTTTTGAATTTTGTTCTTTTGCTTCACTCATTTTTAAATCTTTTGTTTTACAACCCGAAAACAACATTGTTGCGGCCATTCCCACAACAATAAATTTACTTTTTATCATAGTTTTTTAAATCTAAACGTATCTGTTTTTTGGAATTAGAAATCTAAATCCAATTCCTAAATTTAGTCTATTTTTTAAAACTCAAAAGAAACCAAGTCTGATTTGTTTTTTCACAACAACAAAATCATCAACTACAACGTGAGAGTTCCGGATTTTGTTGATAATTAAAAAAGGTTCAAAGGTTCAGAGTGGCAAAGGTTCAAAGGTTTGTTAGCGTTTTTGTAAATGAATTTTATTCACAATGTATATCGTAGAGACGTACAGCAGTGCGTCTAACATCGAGTTGTAAATTTAAGGTCAAAGATGCAAAGTGATAAAGATTTCAAATTTTAGGTTCTGTAGAAAACCTTTCTACCAAAAAACTATAATTTAATCCTAATAACATTATATGGTTGTAACCTTTTTCATAAATTTGACAAAAATTTAATCAATTGAAGAAATCACTCTTTTTCATATCTTATTGTTTGCTTTTGTTAAGCTTACAATCCATTTTTGCACAAGCACCAAAAACAAAAACAATTAATATTGAGAATTCTGACCTCGTAGAAGTTAATCAGGTTTTAGTGCCTGATGGGATTTTGCTTACCGGAAATGTAAAAGTAAATCATGATGGCGTTGTATTGACGTGTAATAAAGCCTATTTCTTTCAAAAAGAAAACTACATCAAAGCTTTTGGAAATGTGCAATTGGTACAAGGTGATACTTTGTTCCTGAATAGTAAATATGCAGAATATAGCGGAAACCTGAAAAAAGCTTTCGCAACCGGTGATGCCGTTATGAGTTCGCCTGAAGCTACTTTAAGAACAGATACAATTAATTTTGATCGAAATGTTCAGCAGGTTTTTTACAATACAAAAGGAACAATCGTCAACAAAGACAATACTCTGGTAAGTAAATCAGGGAGATATTATGTTGAAGAAAAGAAATTTCAATTTTTAACCGAGGTTACAATTACAAATCCTAAATATGTTATAAAATCTAATCATTTAGATTATTACAGCAATTCCGGACATACTTATTTACTTGGACCATCGACGATTACTAGTAAAGCAAATTATATTTATACCGAGAAAGGCTTTTATGATACCAAGAAAAATCTCGCCCATTTTTTACGGAAATCCTATATAAAATATGACGATAGGCGCATTGAGGGCGATAGTTTATATTATGATCGAAATATTGAATTTGCATCGGCAACGCGAAATGTAAAAATTACAGATTCTATAAATCGTGGTATTGTAAAGGGTCATTATGCCGAAATGTACAAACTAAAAGATTCCATGTTTGTAACTAAAAGAGCGGTTGCAGTAAACTTTGTTGAAAATGATTCGGTTTACATTCACGGAAAAAAATTAATGGTAACCGGTAAAGAAGGAGAACGTATTATTAGAGCTTTTAACAACGTTCGTTTTTACAAAACCGACATGAGCGGAAAATGTGATTCTTTGCACTCAGATACCAAAATTTCGTTGACAAAATTAATTGGAAACCCAATTCTATGGAACGGTGAAAACCAAATTACAGGCGAAGTAATCCATTTAATTGGTGATAACAATACTAGAAAATTAGATTCCTTAAAAGTCCTCAATAACACCTTTCTCGTCTCGAAGGACACTCTGGGAACCGGATATAATCAGGTCAAGGGAATCAATTTATTTGGAAAATTCAGAGATGGAAAACTCCATGATGTAGATGTCATCAAAAACACCGAAGTCATTTATTTCATGCGTAATGACCAAAAAGAACTTATTGGAATCAATAAAAATGTGAGCAGTAAAATCAATCTGATTCTTGAAAACAATGCTGTAGAAACAATTACATTTTACAATAAAGTAGATGGCGATATCTATCCCGAAGCCGATTTACCCGAAAATGCCCGAAAACTAAGAGGTTTAGTCTGGCGCGGTGACGAACGAATAAAGTCAAAAGATGATATTTTTACTGCAGAAGACAATGAACTTAACGAAAAATTAGTCCAGAAAGGAAAAGACGACGAAGCTAAAGACAAAGACGTTCCGCTGAAAGTCAGAAAAGAAACTTTAGATTACGATAAGAAAAAACCAGGTGTGAAGGCAGAAACGAAACCTAAGAAGAAGAAATAGTTTTCAGTCGCAGTTTTCAGTTTACAGGCTTTGCGGTGAAATTTAGTCGCAGTTTTCAGTCGCAGTCGCAGTTTTTCAAAGCTTTGAGATCTTTGCATTTAAATGCAATCTTAATTTTAAGCTTACAAACTTTGCGTAAATCTTTGCGATCTTTGCGGTAGAATATAGTCGCAGTTTTCAGTCTCGGTCTCTGTTTTCAGCAACCTGAAACTTGAAACAAAAACCTCAGAACCTTAGCATCTCAGCAACTTAGCACCTTAGCACCTTAAAAAAAATGAATCCAGATTTTATAAAATACCAGGCACAAACTTCTCCTTATCCTTTAGGAATGGAAGTTTCACATGCCATTGGATCTTACATATATGATACAAACGATAAAAAATATTTAGATTTCGTAGCAGGCGTCTCAGCCTGTACGCTTGGGCATCAGCATCCGAGAGTAAATCAGGCGATTAAAGACCAATTAGACAAATATTCGCATGTGATGGTTTATGGCGAATATTCGCAAAGTCCTGCCGTTCAATATTGCAAATTAATGGCCTCACTCCTACCGGAATCTCTAAGCAAAACTTATCTAGTCAATTCAGGTACAGAAGCTATCGAAGGCGCACTGAAATTAGCAAAAAGAGCAACAGGCAGAAGTCAGCTTATTTCATGTCATAACGCCTATCACGGTAACACAATGGGTTCAATGAGTGTTATGGGATTCGAGGAACGCAAACAAGCCTTTCGCCCACTGCTTCCGGATGTTGACTTTATCACTTTTAATAACGAAGCCGATTTAGAAAAAATAACCACCAGAACAGCTGCAATACTTTTAGAAACTATTCAGGGAGGTGCCGGATTTATTCAGCCTCAGGACAACTATTTACAAAAAGTCAGAAAACGCTGCGACGAAGTTGGAGCGATGATGATTGTCGACGAAATTCAACCCGGATTTGGTCGAACCGGAAAACTTTTTGGATTCCAAAACTACGATGTCATTCCGGATATTGTCGTTATGGGAAAAGGAATGGGTGGCGGAATGCCAGTTGGAGCCTTTACAGCTTCGGCAGAAAAAATGGATCTTTTGACAGAAAATCCCAAGTTAGGACACATTACCACTTTTGGAGGTCACCCTGTCATTGCGTCAGCATGTCTGGCTACTTTGCAGGAATTAACTGAAACTAACCTAATACAAGAAACTTTAGAGAAGGAAAAACTCTTCAGATCGCTTTTGGTACATCCTTTGATAAAGGAAGTTAGAGGAAAAGGATTAATGCTCGCAGCAATGACTGAAACAGCCGAAATAACCAACGAAGTTATTTTAAACTGTCAAGACAAAGGGCTCATTTTATTCTGGTTGCTATTCGAAGGATGCGCCATTAGAATAACACCACCATTAACCATTTCTAATGAAGAAATAAAAGAAGGTTGTGCCATAATCTTAAACGTTATGGATGAAATCATGAAGCAAAAAGCATAATTTGAAGCTATTTCCTGCTATCCGCTTTATCTTTTGTTTTTTAAAGAAAAAAACAAAAGGATATCGCTGCTATCAGGGCTAGGGCTTTACGTTAAAAATAACTATAATAATAATTAATAATCTCCTTAATAATAAGAAGATTATGACTAAAAACAGAATAGGAATTCTGTCCATATTGTTAATTAAATTGTTCAAAACAATTAATTTCCTTTCCCCACAACAATAATATGGTTGCCTAAATTTATAACAGGCTAATTTCAAATAAACAAAGTATGCAATTAAGCAACGAAGAAGAAGATTATAACCTATCCCTATCCAAATTTGAGTCAATGTTAAAAACTAACAAAGTACTCTTTTTTGATTCTGAAGAATTTGAAGAAATTATTCTTCATTATTTAGATATAGGTAAGGCTAATTTAGCAAAAAAGGCCTTGAAACTTGCATTAGACCAACACCCAAAATCTACAGGCTTAAAATTAGTACAAGTAGAAATGCTGGTTTACGACGACAAACTAGAAATCGCCGAGAAACTCCTGAATGAGTTGTATGCAATTGAACCTAACAACGAGGAAATTTACATCCAGAAAGCCAATATTTGTTCTAAGAGAGATCAACACGAAAAAGCAGTAGAATTACTTAAAATCGCCCTGCAATATACAGACGATTATGCTGACGTGTACAACTTGATTGGAATGGAATATCTTTTCATGGATAACCTTGAGATGGCAAAAGACAGTTTTATCAAATGTCTTGAAGAAGACTTAGAAGATCAATCTGCCTTATATAATGTGGTTTATTGTTTTGAATTTTTAGATCAAAATCAGGAAGCCATTCTATATCTTAACGATTATATCAATAAAAACCCATATAGCGAAATTGCCTGGCACCAGCTTGGGCGTTTGCATTATGGTGTAAAAGAATACAAAAATGCCATTCGTGCTTTTGACTATGCGACCCTTATAGACGATGAGTTTTTAGGAGCATTCATGGAAAAAGCAAAAGCTTATGAACGTCTTAAACAATACGACGAAGCTATCGAAAGCTACAACCGTACAATCGAATTAGACGACGCAACTTCTTATGCATTATTACGCATCGGAAAATGCTACGAAAAGCTTGGCAATTCGGCGAAAGCCTTACAATATTACAATCAAACCGTACACGAAGATCCGCTTTTAGACAAAGGCTGGATTGCGATAACTGATTTTTACGTTCGCCAGAAAAACTTCCAAAAAGCGTTATTCTTTGTCAATAAAGCGTTAGCAATCGACAATCAAAATCGTTTGTACTGGAAACGTTATGCGATGATCAATAAACAAATGAACTTCTTTGAAGAAGCTGAATTTGGATATAGAAAAGCAGTAGAATTTGGAGATTATGCTTTAGACACCTGGTTATTCTGGACCGATATTCTTCAGTTTTTAGGCGAATTCGAAAGTGCAATTCAAACTTTGTTGCAAGCTACAGAATATTTTCCGGAAGAAAACGAAATCGAATATCGTTTGGCCGGATTGTATTTTATGATTCAGGACACTACCAAAGCAAAATTTCACTTGAGCAATGGTTTACGTTTAAACTTCGACAATTACATCTTAATCGAAGATTTATTTCCGGTGGTTTGGTCAAAAAAAACAGTTAAAAACTATATTGAAAAACATAGAAAACAATAATGATTGATATTTTAAGAAGACGTTTTGGCTTGTTGGGCCGTAATATTAGTTACTCTTTTTCGAAAGGATATTTTACAGAAAAATTTAGCGATGAAGTTTTTGCCGGTAACACCTACGAAAATTTCGATATCTCTGAAATTAATAATTTCACTGAATTAGTAAAAGACAATCCAGATCTAAAAGGCTTAAATGTTACAATACCTTACAAAGAGCAAGTCATCCCTTTTTTAGATAAACTTTCAAGAAAAGCAGCCTTAATTGGTGCTGTAAACACAATTAAATTTACCAAAAACGGAAAATTAAAAGGTTACAACACCGATTATTATGGCTTCAAAAAATCATTAGAACCATTATTAGAACCGCATCACAAAAAGGCTTTGATTCTGGGTACCGGCGGAGCATCAAAAGGCGTTGCATTTGCACTTGACGAACTTAATATTCCGTACACTTTGGTTTCGAGAGAAGCTAAAGAAAATATTATTGATTACAACTTAATAAACGCCACTACTTTTGATAATTTTCAGATTATAATCAATTGTACTCCCGTGGGTACAAGTCCAAATATTAAGGCTTGTCCAGATCTTCCATACGAGTTTTTTACTGAGAAACATATTGCGTATGATTTAATTTATAATCCGGCTGAAACTCAATTTTTAAAAAACGCCAAAGAAAAAGGTGCGACGATAAAAAATGGTTATGATATGCTTATTTTTCAAGCAGAAAAAGCCTGGAAAATCTGGAATAAATAAAAATTTGCAATTCTAAAACGTTAAAATATTTTCCGTAATTTAGTCTACTCATTAATAGACGGTTATGAAAAAATCATTACAGTTTTTCTTGCTAATTTTTCTGTTTTATAATCCACTACAAGCTCAGGATACTATTAATGAGCATAAAAAAAACATTTATACAGAGGCCCGCTATCACTACTATTTAAAGACTATTTTACTCTTTAATGAATATTTAGACACTGAAACAGGCTCTTTTAACACCACAGAACTTCGGTTTTTACATCCGATAGGCAATAATGCATGGAACTTGCGTGTAGATCTTCCTTTAATTTCTACAAATACAAGCTCCAAAAACAAAACCGGAATTGGTGATATTGGTGTTGGCGTAAGTTATATTCCATATTTAAAATACAACGATGACGGAATTGCTTTTCGTGCCAAAGTAACTTCTAACTCAGCTGGTGATCCGGCTCTAGGATCAGGAAAATGGGTCTTTGCTCCAACTATTTTCTACGGAAAATACATAAAGAAAGATCGTACATTGTGGATTGTTTCGTTAGAAAATCAAATAAGTTTTGCCGGGTCAAACAATAGAGATGATGTAAATCTTACTTCATTCGAGAATTATTTTATGTTTATACTGGGGAAAAACTGGATTGCCGCCGATGTTGCTTTTCGATATAACAATACCAATAAAGGATATCCCAATAATGCTTTTGTAGAATTTGGTAGAAAAATTACCAAAAACGATATGGCATACCTACATCCAAGCGTTGGTTTTGGAAGCCATAAAACATATAATTTTGGTATTGAAGTTGGAATGCTAATTTTATTCTGATCTTTTGACTAAAAGAAACTTCAAAAAAAACAGTCACAACAGTTATTCTAATTGAAGAAAAAATCAGTTCAATTGAATCAAAATAGCAACTTCACACAATTTTTCTTAAATGAATATTTATTTGTAATTTAAATTAACTTTAAAAAAAACAGCAAAAAACCAAGATCACAACCCTAAATTACTTCGACAAATAAGAATTTCATCGTAAAATAACGTATAAACAAACGATTTATTTTGTATTTAGAAACACCTTTACTATCTTTCGCTCTCTTTAAAATAAAAACCTTATACATTTAAAATGTTAGAAGAAAAGAATGATAACCTGCAAGAAGCAGACGGAAAATTAGAAATCGAAATTAGCGATTCTACACAAAATAATGCTACCGAAGCAGTCGACACTGAAGTAACAACTGAAAATGAAATTTCGAACAACGAAGTTGAATTAGAGAATACAGTTGAAACTATAGAAACTGCTCACCAAACTGCATTAGATGCTATAACAAATTCGAATGCCGAAGAAAGTGAAGATGAAACTCTAAAAGAGCGTTATGATATTCCTATGCAGGATTACAACACTTTTTCTTTGGATGCTCTTGTTGATGAATTGAAAAAATTGGTCAACGATGATAAAGTAATGGCTGTAAAAGACCATATCGAAGAAATTAAAAAAGCATTTTTACTACAATACAACCATCTTATAGAGGAGAAAAAAGAAGAATTCAACGCTTCTAAAGAAGATCCGAATGAAGAATTCGAATATCATTCTCCAATGAAATCTAAATTTGATGAATATTATAATGTTTTTAGAGAAAAAAGAAATGCTCATTTTAAACATTTACAAACAAATCTAAAATCAAATTTAGAGAATCGACTTGCCATAGTTGAGGAGCTAAAAGAACTTATAAATCCGCAGGAAAACATCAAAGACACTCTTAAACATTTTAATGATTTAAGAGAAAGATGGAAAAATGCCGGAGCAATCCCAAAAGACAAATACAATCACGTTTGGAATAACTACCACTTTCACGTAGAGAATTTTTATGATTATCTGCATCTGGATCGTGAAGCTAGAGATTTGGATTTTAAATACAACTTAGAGCAAAAGCAGAAAATAATTGCTCGTGTTGAAGAATTAGTTGATGAAACTGACATCAGCAAAGCTTTCCGTGAATTGCAGGATTTACACAGAATCTGGAAAGAAGATATTGGACCGGTTTCTAAAGAACACCGTGATTCTATCTGGAATAAATTTAGTGAGTTAACTAAAAAAATTCATGACAAAAGAGAAATTTTGTTCGAAAGCCAAAGAGCAAACGAACAAAAAAATCTTGAAGTTAAGAAAGAAATCATTACAAAAATTGAGGTTTTAGGAACTGAAAAAGTAAATTCTCACTCACAATGGCTGGTACAAATTCAGAAAGTAGAAGCACTTAGAAATGAGTTTTTTGCTGCCGGAAAAGTCCCATCAGAAGTAAATGAAGAAACTTGGGCTGCTTTTAAAACTGCTGTGAGAAATTTTAATTCTTTTAAAAATTCATTTTACAAAGACATTAAAAAAGACCAGAACGATAATTTAAATAAAAAAATGGTTCTTGTTGCAAAAGCCAAAGAACTACAAGAAAGTATTGATTTTGGTGCTACTACTCCAATCATGAAGCAAATTCAGGAAGAGTGGAAACAAATTGGTCACGTTCCTAAAAAGTATTCAGATAAAATCTGGAAAGAATTTAAAGATGCTTGTAATCATTATTTTGATAAATTAAAAGAACACAAATCAGAAGAAAACGTTGATGAGGTAGCTGCTTTTGACAACAAAAAAGCCTATTTAGATGTTTTGAGAGCTTACCAACTTACTGGTGATCACAAAACTGATTTGGATGCAATTAAACAACATATCGAAATCTGGAAAAGCTACGGAAAAGTACCTTTTGCAAGACGTCACATTGAAGGGAAATTCAATAAAATTCTGGATGCACTTTTTGAAAAATTAAGTTTGAGTAAAAAAGAAACTGAAATGATGCGTTTTGCTAACCGTATTGATTCATTATCTGATAGTAACGATACTCGTAAATTAGACAATGAAAAGATTTTCTTAATGCGTAAAATCGAAGAAGTTCAAAATGAAATTTTCCAATTAGAGAATAATATTCAGTTTTTTACGAATACTAAAAATGCTAAAAAAGAGAATTCAATTGTTCTTGAAGTACGCAAAAACATTGCCATTCACAAAGAAAGCCTTGATGTATGGAAAGATAAATTGAAACAATTAAGAAACTTAAATCACGAATAAGATTTAAGTACATAAATTAATTTTTAAGGTGTAGTGAAAATATTCATTACACCTTTTTTGTTTCTGGTTGTTGTTTTTTAACCGCAAAGCGCGCGAAGCTTTACCTTATAGTATTGCTAGCAATCTTGTCATCCCGAGGAACGAGGGATCTCCGCAAGAAACTCCGCAAAGTGACGATCAATCTTTGTCGAGCTACTTGCGGAGATCCCTCGTTCCTCGGGATGACAAAAATATGGGAATAAAAAATAACGAGTTCACAAAATTCACAAAGCTTTATCAATACAAAGCTTTGCGAACTTTGCAGTTTTATAAAAGCCTTACAAATAAAAAAACTTTGCACTCTTTGCGGTTAAATCTCACTCCAACCTAAAACCTGAAACTTAACATTCTGATACAATTTCATAAAACAATTTTATAAAATATTGTTTACATTTGAATAACCACATTATTTACTGACAATCAATAAAGTAAACAAATCCAATTATTAATTCTAATAACGACGAAAATGAAATTTACAAGAAAAGCAAATGCCACCTGGAAAGGAACCGGTATGGAAGGAAAAGGAACAATCAGTACTCAAAGTACCACATTAGATAACGCACAATTATCATTTAAGACAAGATTTGCAGACGGAGTTGGAACTAATCCTGAAGAACTTGTTGCTGCAGCTCATTCTGGCTGTTTTACGATGCAATTAAGCTTTTTACTTAACGAAGCTGGTTTTACTGCCGATGATTTATCTACAGAAGCGACAGTAACTTTTGAAGATGGAACTATAACTTTGATTCATTTGGACTTAAAAGGAAAAGTGCCTTCAATTTCTGCCGAAGAATTTGAAAAAACCGCTTCAAAAGCAAAAGAAATCTGTCCAATATCCAAGCTATTAAACACAACCATTACCTTATCAGTTACTTTAGTTAGCTAATAAAAAATTTAAGCAAAAAAAATCCCGCTTTAGGCGGGATATTTTTTTTATAAGAAGAATTTCTTAGTTCATTGTAGCTTTTAATGCTTTTGCTTCAGCAGTCATTTCTAAAGCTTTGTAAACACCTAATAATGTTTTAGAAACATCTTCGTTTTTAGGATCTAATTCATTTGCTTTTTTAAGGTAAGGAATTACTCCTCTAAAAACACTTTCTCTTTGTGCTTTTAATACATCGTAACGCTTCATATCTTTAGCAGAAGTACCCAATTTATTCATTTCGTCAATGATTGGCTTCTCAGCTTCTAATTTTAATGCTGCAACGTTAAGGTAAGCATTTGTATAGTTTGGATTGATTTCGATCGCTCTCAAATAATATTTCTCAGCATCTGCAGCGTTTTTAGCATTTGCACTAATAACTCCTAAGTTAAAAACTAAATCGGCATTGTTTGGGTCTTTTTCTAAAGCCAGGTTCACCAATTTTTTATAAGTATCGTAGTCTTTAGTTTCAAGATATAAATTAGCTTCTGATAAAATTAAAGAAGCATCATCCGGATTTGCTTTTCTTGCATCGGCGATAGCTTTTTTAGCTTCTTCAGTACGTCCTTTTTGAACTAAAATCAAAGCTAAATTTTTGTAGATTTCTCCTCTTTTAGAAGGAATAGCTTCTGTTTTTGGTTTTTCGTGAGTTCCCAATTTTACAGCTAAATCTCTTTCTTTTGCAGTAGTAAAACCATCTTCATTACCTGAAGCTTTGTTCAAAGCAGTATAAGAAGTTCCTTTTCCTGAATAGTTTAATTTTTTCAATTCTTCGTACATTGGTAAAGCTGTATCAAAATCCTGAGCATTTACCGCTGTTGAAGCTGCATAATACAAGTTGATTGTATCTTTTTTATCTAACAAATAAGCATCGTACAATTTTTTTGCACCTTCTACACTTTTGTTAGCTTGTGTATCAGCAATAGCAGCGTTAATTAACTTTCCTTTAATTTCAGTAATTGAAGCTGCTGCCTGAATTGAATACTTTTGTTTTCCAGACGTTTTTTCAACTTCTATTAACTTGTTATAGCTCTCAGCAGCAAGACCCAAATTTTTACCCTCTTCTACTTTTTTGTTTGCAAGTTCTAAATAAGCATTTCCTTGTACAAAATAGTATTGCGCTTGTTCAACATCTTTGGCATTTACTACCAAGTTCTGAGCGTCTTTCAATATTGTAATTGCTCCTTGAGCATCACCGCTTTTTAATGCTTTTTCAGCATTTTTAATTTGATCTTTCTGAGCAAAAGTAGCTACCGAAATCAATAATGCTGATGCTAGTATTACATACTTACTTTTCATAATATTCAATTTGTGTATTTATTTTTAATTATTCCCGGGTTAAATTTATTATTCCTCAGATTCTTCTTCTTCAGAGTCATCTTCGTCTTCTATTTCTTCTTCAGAATCATCGTCGTCGTCCTCTACAGTTCCGTCGTCTTCAAGAACTTCTAAGTCCGGCTTAACTCTTTCGATTGCAGATTCAATAACATTACCATCTTCATCAACAATAACTTCTGCAACATCATCTTTCATAACTTTTGTTACGGCCGCGATAGAATCTTTACCTTTTAAGTTAATCAATCGAACACCTTGTGTTGCACGACCCATTACACGTAAATCTTCAATAGCCATTCTAATAGTCAATCCTGATTTGTTGATAATCATTAAATCATCAGCATCTGTTACATTACTAATAGAAATTAATTTTCCTGTTTTCTCCGTGATATTAAGGGTTTTTACACCTTTACCTCCACGGTTTGTGATTCTGTAAACATCCTCTCCATCGTCATCAACTAATTTAGTACGTTTACCGTATCCGTTTTCAGTTACAACCAAAATCTGTGTATCGTTTACATTCTCTTTATCAACAGTAACCATACCAATTACTTCATCAGTATCGTCTTTTAAGGTAATTCCACGAACTCCGGAAGCTGTTCTTCCCATCGGACGTGTTTTAGTTTCCTCAAAACGAACCAATTTACCTGACTTAACTGCAAGGATAATTTGACTTTCTCCGTTGGTTAATTTAGCTTCAAGTAACTCATCACCATCTTTAATAGTAATAGCAGCAACACCATTTACTCTAGGTTTAGAATATTTCTCTAAAGATGTTTTCTTAACTTGTCCTTGTTTTGTTACCATTACAAGGTTATGACTGTTAATATAATCTTTGTCTTTTAAATCTTGTGTACAAATAAAAGCTTTTACTTTATCATCGCTTTCAATATTTACCAGGTTCTGAATTGCTCTACCTTTTGCAGTTTTACTTCCTTCCGGAATTTCGTAAACACGCATCCAGAAACATTTTCCTTTTTGGGTAAAGAACATCATATATTGGTGATTGGTCGCAACGAACATGTGTTCAAGGAAATCCTGATCTCTTGTTCCTGCGCTTTTTTGTCCAACTCCACCTCTATTTTGAGTTTTGTATTCAGTAAGGTTTGTACGTTTGATATAACCTGCGTGCGAAATTGTAATAACCACATTTTCATCAGCAATTAAATCTTCGATACTTACATCTCCACCAGAATATTCAATAGTAGAACGACGCTCATCTCCGTATTTCTCACGAATTTCTTCAAGTTCTTCTTTAATTAAGTTCGTTCTTAAATTAACATCTGCTAATAAAGCTTTTAAGTGCTCAATTAATTTCATTAATTCTTCAAACTCAGCTCTTAACTTATCTTGTTCCAGACCTGTTAACTGACGCAAACGCATCTCAACAATAGCACGAGCCTGAATGTCTGACAAATTAAATCTTTCGATTAATTTGTCACGAGCTTCTTCTGTATTTTTAGAACCTCTAATGATAGCGATTACTTCATCGATATTATCAGATGCAATAATTAAACCCTCTAAAATATGTGCTCTTTCTTCAGCTTTACGCAATTCAAAACGAGTTCTACGAACTACTACATCATGACGGTGCTCAATAAAATAGTGAATCATATCTTTTAGATTCAACATTTGTGGGCGACCTTTTACTAATGCAATATTGTTTACACTAAAAGATGATTGTAATGATGTAAACTTATATAAGGTATTCAAAACTACGTTTGGCGTAGCATCACGTTTCAGGATATAAACGATACGCATACCGTTTCTGTCTGACTCGTCACGAATATTCGCAATACCTTCAATTTTTTTATCGTTAACTAAATCAGCCGTACGCTTAATCATTTCGGCCTTGTTAACCTGATATGGAATTTCAGTAACAATGATACATTCTCTTCCATCTACTTCTTCAAAACCAACTTTAGCACGCATTACAATACGTCCTCTACCGGTTTTAAAAGCTTCACGAACACCTTCATAACCATATATTACACCACCGGTTGGAAAATCCGGAGCTTTAATATGTGTCATTAATTCGTCAACTTCAATATCGTTATTATCAAGATACGCAAGTGTACCGTTGATAACTTCAGTTAAATTGTGTGGAGGCATATTTGTAGCCATACCAACTGCAATACCTGTCGCTCCGTTTACTAATAAGGTAGGAACTCTTGTTGGCATTACTTTTGGCTCATATAAAGTATCGTCAAAGTTTAGTTGAAAATCAACAGTTTCTTTTTCGATATCTGCCATAATATCTTCAGAGATTTTACGCATTCTGGCCTCAGTATAACGCATTGCTGCAGGACTGTCACCATCAACAGAACCAAAGTTACCCTGACCGTCCACTAATAAATATCGCATACTCCACTCCTGAGCCATACGCACCATTGCATCATAAACAGAAGTATCTCCGTGTGGGTGATACTTACCAAGAACCTCCCCTACGATTCTCGCAGATTTTTTGTGGGCAGATCTTGAGGTTACTCCTAAGTCATACATTCCGTAAAGAACTCTTCGATGCACTGGTTTCAAGCCATCTCTAACATCAGGAAGCGCTCTCGATACGATTACTGACATCGAATAATCGATGTAAGCTGATTTCATTTCATCTTCTATGTTAATAGGAATTAACTTTTCTCCTTCAGACATAAGTTGTTATGTTTAAATAATTATATTAGTTTCAAAGCGTGCCAAGATACGGTTTTTTGGAATTTTTTCAGCTATTTCCTTACACTTATTTCAATGATTTATTAACAACTTTATTTTAGCTTTTAGTTAATAAATTAAGCGTATTTTAACTCTTTTATTGTTATTTTTTTTGTCCCTTAGCTGTCAGGAGATCCAAAAGGTATGGTTTTTGTTTTTCAAACTGTAATTCACTAAATTTACAACACCAATTATATATTATGGATGATAATTTTTCACCAAGAGTAAAAGATGTTATTACCTACAGTAAAGAGGAAGCCTTACGTTTGGGCCACGACTTTATTGGTACTGAACATTTGATGCTAGGCATTTTAAGGGATGGAAACGGAAAAGCTATTCATATACTTAATAACCTCGCAGTCGATCTAGATCATTTACGCAGGAAAGTAGAAATACTGAGTCCAGCCAATCAAAGCGTTGAAGTAAATGCTGAAAAGAAAAATCTTCATCTTACCCGTCAAGCGGAAAGAGCCCTGAAGACAACCTTTCTTGAAGCCAAAGTATTTCAAAGCTCGTCGATTAGCACGGCGCACTTGCTTTTATGCATCTTAAGAAACGAAAACGATCCAACAACCAAGCTATTGAATAAACTAAAAATAGATTATGACGTAGCTAAAGAACAATATTTAAACATGACTCCAAACGAAGAAGAATTCTTAGAAAACTTGCCAAGAAACGAATCGTATAATGACGATTCAGGACAAGATGACAGTCTTAAAGAAAGTAGTTTTAATAATCCCGCCAATAAGTCAAACAAAAAATCTAAGACTCCGGTTTTAGATAATTTTGGGAGAGATTTAACAGAAATGGCCGAGGAAGGAAAACTAGATCCGGTTGTAGGACGCGAAAAAGAAATTGAACGTGTTTCTCAAATTCTAAGCCGTAGAAAAAAGAACAACCCACTCCTTATTGGAGAGCCCGGAGTTGGTAAATCTGCTATTGCAGAAGGACTTGCTTTGCGTATCATTCAGAAGAAAGTATCTCGTATTCTTTTCCACAAACGTGTGGTTACCCTTGATCTGGCCAGTTTAGTAGCCGGAACAAAATACAGAGGACAATTCGAAGAAAGAATGAAAGCAGTGATGAACGAGCTTGAGAAAAACGATGACATTATTCTTTTTATTGACGAAATTCACACTATTGTAGGTGCTGGTGGAGCAACAGGATCTCTTGATGCTTCAAACATGTTCAAACCTGCTTTAGCAAGAGGAGAAATCCAATGTATTGGCGCTACTACTCTTGATGAGTACAGACAATATATTGAGAAAGACGGTGCCTTAGAAAGACGTTTCCAAAAAGTAATTGTAGAACCAACCACCGTTGAAGAAACAATTGCAATTTTGAACAACGTAAAAGACAAATACGAAGATCACCACAATGTAACTTATACTCAGGAAGCTATTGAAGCTTGCGTTAAATTAACAAACAGATATATGTCTGAGCGTTTTTTACCGGACAAAGCTATTGATGCTCTTGACGAAGCAGGATCTCGTGTACACATTACTAATATTGATGTTCCAAAACAAATTTTGGATCTGGAACGTCAGTTAGAAGAAGTGCGTGAAATGAAAAACATGGTCGTTAAAAAACAAAAATATGAAGAAGCAGCTAAGCTTCGCGACGATGAAAAACGCATTGAAAAAGATCTTGCTATTGCACAAGAACAATGGGAAGAAGATTCTAAAAACAACAGAATTGAAGTTACAGAAGATAATGTAGCCGATGTTGTTTCGATGATGACCGGAATTCCTGTAAACAGAATTGCACAAACAGAAAGTAACAAATTAGCACAATTACCTGAATTGATTCAGAACAAAGTAATTGGTCAAAATGAGGCTGTTCTTAAAATTGCACGTTCTATTCAACGTAACAGAGCCGGACTTAAAGATCCTAACAAACCAATTGGTTCATTCATTTTCTTAGGTCAAACTGGAGTTGGTAAAACACAATTAGCAAAAGTTTTAGCAAAAGAATTATTCGATTCTGAAGATGCATTAGTTCGTATTGACATGAGCGAATACATGGAAAAATTTGCTATCTCTCGTTTAGTTGGAGCGCCTCCGGGATACGTAGGTTATGAAGAAGGTGGACAACTGACTGAAAAAGTTCGTAGAAAACCATATTGTGTTGTGTTATTAGACGAGATCGAAAAAGCACATCCGGATGTATTTAATATGATGCTTCAGGTTCTTGATGACGGATATTTGACAGATAGTTTAGGTCGCAAAATCGACTTTAAAAACACGATCATTATCATGACATCAAACGTTGGAGCACGTCAGTTAAAAGATTTTGGACAAGGTGTAGGATTCGGAACTGCTGCAAAAGTGGCTCAAGCCGATGAAAACTCAAAAAGCATTATCGAAAATGCATTGAAAAAAACCTTTGCTCCTGAATTCTTAAACAGAATTGATGATGTAATTGTATTCAATGCATTAGAAAAAGCTGATATTGATTTGATTATCGAAATTGAACTTGCAAAATTATATTCTCGCGTTTCTGAACTAGGATACACATTAAAACTTACTGATAAAGCAAAAGCATTTATTGCAGAGAAAGGCTTTGACAGACAATTTGGAGCAAGACCTCTAAAAAGAGCAATCCAAAAATATGTTGAAGATTTATTGGCCGAAGAAATCATTACTTCAAAAATACATTCAGGTGACGAAATCTTAATGGATTTGAAAGATGACTCTCAAGAACTTTCAGTAGAAATACACAAAGCCGAAGAGCCAACAAATCAATAAATTATTTAAAATTTATATCAAAATTAATTTACCCGTTACGTTTTCATAACATAACGGGTATTTTTTTTAGATAATTTACTATCTTTAGTAAAAGCAAATAGCTATTTTTGGCTATTAAATTCTATAATAAAAAACAACGTATGCTTCAAAACAAAGTCATTTTAGGTAGCGAAGAATGGTGCTCATTTCCAGAACTAGGAATTCCAACAATCAAGGCTCGTGTTGATTCTGGCGCCAAAACTTCGGCAATGCACGCCATAAACATAGCTCCTTTTATTAAAAATGATACCAATTGGGTAAAATTTGATATTAATCCTATTCAGAACAATATCAAAACCATTATTCATTGTGAAGCTCCCTTGGTTGACAAGAGAATTGTAAAAAGTTCCAGCGGATTTAGAGAACATCGTTATGTAATTCAAACGAGTATTAAAATTGGCGATTCAAAATGGCCAATCGAGATGACTTTAACCAATCGTGACTCTATGGGTTTCAGAATGCTTTTAGGCCGTGAAGCCATGAGCGGACGTGTCTTGGTTGATCCGGAAGAAAAATACCTACTTGGACAACCTACACCAGAATCTTTAAAAGAATTATACCAAAACTCTGAAAAAGCAAGTTCAGGTTTAAGAATTGGGCTTCTTGCCAGTAATCCTGAATTATACAGTAACAAAAGAATCATGGAAGCGGGCGAAATGCGTGGTCATGAAATGCATTTCTTAAACATCAAAGAATGCTACATGAAACTGGACGCTAAAACTCCGGAGATTCATTACCGTGGCGGAAAAATATTAAACCAATTTGATGCTATTATTCCGAGAATTCGACCAAGCATTACGTTTTATGGTTGTGCCTTAACACGTCAATTCGAAGCTTTGAAAGTTTACGTTTTAAACTCGGCTACAGCCATAACACAATCGCGCGATAAATTATATTCATTACAATTACTTCTGAATAGCGGAATTGACATTCCAACAACAGGTTTCGCCAATTCTCCTTTAGATACTGACAATTTGATTAAAATGGTTGGAGGTTCACCTTTAATTGTAAAATTACTCGAAGGAACTCAAGGAAAAGGTGTCGTTCTGGCAGAAACCAAAAAAGCAGCAGAAAGTGTTATCAATGCCTTTAAAAGTTTAAATGCAAACATATTAGTTCAGGAATTCATTAAGGAAGCTAACGGAAAAGATATTCGTTGTTTTGTAATTGACGGGAAAGTTGTTGCCGCAATTCAGCGTGAAGCAATGCCTGGCGAATTTAGAGCCAACATTCATCTTGGCGGAACTGCTTCTGTTATAAAAGTTACTTCAGAAGAAAAAAAGATTGCCATAAAAGCTGCAAAAGCTATGGACTTAAAAGTAGCCGGTGTTGATATCATTCGCTCTTCAAAAGGACCTCTATTGCTTGAAGTAAACTCTTCTCCGGGTCTTGAAGGAATCGAAGGTGCAACAAACAAAGATATCGCCGGAGAGATGATCAGGGCAATCGAAAAGAACTTTAAATTATAGTTAGTTCATCCTAACTTAATATTATATACCTATTTTAGCAGCTTTGTCAAAGTTTCAACCTTTGACAAAGCTTTTTTTAAACTTAAATTCTAAAAAATGATATTACCACCATATATAGACATTATTATAAGAAGTGTTGCTGTCTATTTTTTCATGACAATTGCATTACGAATTTTTGGTAAAAAAGAACTTTCGCAACTAAATACTGCTGATATTATCTTGATTTTACTAATTAGTAATTCAGTACAAAATGCAATGGTTGGTTCAGACACAAGTCTTTCAGGAGGTTTGATTGCTGCTTTGGTTTTGTTTGTAATAAACTTTATCATCAAAAAACTGACTCACAAATACAAAA